>PKUH01000105.1 GCA_002869615.1 Desulfuromonas sp.
AGATAATGATGATAGGCTTCGGAATGGACATCATCGATCAGTTCGTGATGAAAGGTCGGAGCCAGACCGAAACGGCTTTCGGCCCAGCCCTTGAGGACGGCGCCTTCGCGTGAATTCGACTCGAACATCCAGCCGCGAAGAAAGCGGAGATAACTGTTTTTCAGGCTTTTACGACTGCTGTTGGTGACTTCATTTTCCCACTGGTGAAGCTGGAAAGTGACATCCATGTAATCATGAAACTGAAGGCCGCGCATTTCGCGGGTTTCCAGCCGGTCGAGGCGATCAAACAGAAGCCGGTTGGATTGCCGAACACCCTGAATTTCAAGCGGCTTGGGATTTCGGTTGAAATAGTGTGAGGCGATCACCCAGGGCGGAAGGTTGCAGAGGTTGAGTGACGCCGAGTGCATCAGATCAACTCTCCGTCAACAAAATCGCTTCGGCAACTTCTTTCATCGATTTACGCTTGTCCATCGCAATCTTCTGCATCTTGCGATAGGCCTCGGGTTCGCTCATTCCCTTTTCCATGAGCAGACCTTTCGCCTTGTCGACAAGCTTGCGGGTTTCGAGAGCCTCCTTGAGCTTGGCGTTCTCCTCAAGCAGGTTGCTCATTTCGATGAAACGATGAATCGCCAGTTCGACGGCGACCTTGAGCTGATCGGCGTTGAACGGTTTGAGAATATAGTTGCTGACGCCAGCGTCACGAGCCCGCTCGATTGTTTCCGGCTCGGTCGAACCGGTGAGCAGAACGATCGGTGCCGCAATTTCTTTGCCTATTTTTTCAGCAGCGGTGATTCCATCCATGACCGGCATTGCAACATCAAATACCATTAACAACGGTTTTTCCGTCGGCGCCAGCTCAACCGCCTGGGCTCCGTTTTCGGCCTCGACAATCCGGTCAAAGCCGTAATCAGCAAGGGTTTCGGCGACCTGCCGACGGATCAGGGGCTCATCATCAGCAATCAGTGCAGTCTTCATTTTTGCTTCTCCTCAATTGAGTGCGGAAACAAAAAGATACTGCATCGAATGTGCCATCCGGTTCTCGAGGGTACAAAACGGAGCGGGACTCGACTGGAAATGGGTCAGGATTTAAGAGCGGCTGCCGCGTCCTGAATTGTCTCGGAGAGGGTCGGATGCGGATGGATCGCCTTGCGCAGGTCCTCGCCGACCGCGGCGAGCTCGAGAGCGACGACACCCTCGGCGATCAACTCGCCGGCGCCGGGGCCAACCATCGCCATGCCGAGCAGACGATCCGACTCGGGATCGATAATCAACTTGGTCATCCCGTCTTCACGACCGAGGCTGAGCGTCCGGCCGTTGCCACGCCATGGCAGCTTGGCTGTTTTGACTTTTATCCCCTGCTCTTTTGCCGCGGTTTCGGTGAGTCCACACCAGGCGATTTCAGGATCGGTAAAAACAACCGCCGGGATCGCCCGGGGATCGAACAGAGACTTTTCACCGGCGGCGGCGTCAACGGCGACCACCGCCTCGGCATAGGCCTTATGGGCCAGCATCGGTTCGCCGGCGAGGTCGCCAATGGCGAAGATGTGATCCTCGGCGGTCCGCTGTTGCCCGTCAACTTCAACGAAACCGTTATCGGTAAGTTTGATGCCGGTATTTTCGAGACCGATATTTCCACTGTTCGGCTTGCGCCCGATGGCGACCAGAACCTTGTCGTACAACTTGCGCTGAGGTTCCCCCTTCTTCCCTTCCAGGGTCACCATCACACCGTTCTTCTGGACGTTCATATCGCTCACCCGGGTACCGGTCATGATCGCAGCAAAACGCTTATCGAGCCGGCGTTTCAACTGCGACACCAGATCGCGATCGCAGCCGGGAAGAAGCCCGTCGGTCATTTCGACGACCGAAACCTCGCTGCCGAGAGCCGCGTACACCGACCCGAGCTCCAATCCGATATAACCGCCACCGACCACCAGCAGCGACCCGGGAACATCCTTGAGCTCAATAGCGCCGGTCGAATCAAGAATCATCCCGCTCTCTTCATCAACTCCGGGCAGGGCAATCGGCCGCGAGCCGGTCGCCAGGATCGCCCGGTCAAAACGGACCTCCTGTTTTCCGCCATCGATCGTTTTCACTAACACGGAATTTGCATCCTGAAATCTGGCAAACCCGCGGATATGGTTGATCTTGAGTTTTCCTGACTTCTGGCCGAGCGCCGTCGTCAGTTTTTCGATGATGTCATTTTTCCAGCTGCGGACCTTGTCGAGATCGATTTCAGGTGGCTGGAAGGTCAGACCGATTTTTTCCGACTCACCGGATTCATTAATCAGCGCGGCCACATGCAGCAAAGCCTTGGATGGAATGCAACCACGGTATAAACAAACCCCGCCAGGGTCGGCTTCGGGATCTATCAGGGTCACGTTCATACCGAGTTGCGCGGCGTGAAAAGCAGCCGTGTAGCCGCCCGGTCCGGCACCAATGACGACAAGGTCGGTTTTTTCAGCATCAGTACTCATATAAATTATTCCTTTATCACAAACCTGATTTTCAACGGAGAGTCGGAGAGATGGAGAGAATAGGGAGAATGGTGATCCCAGAAATAAAACTCTCCCTCTCTCCGCCTCCCCGTTAAATCGATTTTGAATTTAGATGCAAACAGAAGTCGAGCCTATCCCTTCATCACCAGCTGCAACGGGTACTCGACGGCCTGGCAGATCCACTGCATGAAGCGGGCGCCATCGGCGCCGTCGATGACCCGGTGATCGTAGGTCAAGGTCATCGGTAAAATCATCTCCGGCACGAAATCCTGGCCGTTCCAGACCGGCTCGTGACGACCGCGGGCGACTCCGAGGATCGCAACCTGTGGCGGAAAGACGATCGGCGTGAACAGGTCGCGGCCGATCCCTCCAAGATTACTGATTGTAAAGCAGCCCCCTTCCATCTCCTCCGGCTTGAGCTTGCGCTCGCGGGCCCGCGCCGCCAGATCGTTCAATTCAATGGCAATCGTCTCGATATCCTTCTTGTCGGCGTCACGCAAGACCGGAACCAGCAGACCGGCGGGAGTGTCGACAGCGACACCGATATGGACATACTCCTTGAGTATCAACTGATTATTGGCACTGTCTAGACTGCTGTTAAACTGCGGGAAATGACGCAGGGCGGCAGCGCAGATCTTGACCAGAACCGCGGTCATGGTCAACTTCGATTGTCCATCGGCATGACTGTTAAACTCTTTGCGAAACTCTTCGAATGAACTGATCCGGGCATGCCCGGTCTGGGCAACCATCGGAATGTTCGCCCAGGCCGCAGCCATGGTCTCGGCGGTGAGCCGCCGGACATTGGAGAGTGTCTCGGTCTTGACTTTCCCCCAGCGGCTGAAATCGGGGAGGCTGACCGCAGATGGGGCGGGAGCACCCGAGGCAAGCGACTTCATGGTCTTTCGAACATAGCGCCGGATATCAGCCTGGCTGATCCGCCCGCCGGGGCCGCTCCCCTCTACCCGGTAAATATCAACGCCGAGTTCACGCGCCTTGCGCCGCACCGACGGTGCCGCCGGAGCGACCTGGTCACCCCGTCTTGCTGTTTTCAGATCAACCTCTTCGTCATTTTTTTCGGGTAATGCCTCTTCGGCCCGGGCGCTTTCCATCGCCGGCCGCTCTGCAGATGCCTTTCCGTCTTCCTCGGGGACCGGTTCTTTCTTTTCCGATTTCCCTTTCTGTTGCGGCTCCTCTTCTTTTCCTGTTTTCTCTTCCTCAGACTCGTCCGTTTCTCCGGACTCCGGTTCTGCCACCGGTGCGGTCTCTTCTTCTGTTGCGGGATCATCTTTCTCTTCCGCGTCAATTTCGTCACTGCCGCCGGCGTCACCTTCAATCAGCATAATGACCGCACCGATCGAAACAGTTTCACCCTCTTCGACCTTGATGTCAGTGACCTTGCCGGCATGAGTCGACGGAATTTCGACCACGGCCTTGTCGGTTTCCAGCTCGAGAAGGGTCTGCTCTTCCTCGACCGTGTCACCAACCGCCACGGCGATGGCCGCGACGATACCTTCTTTGACACCTTCGGAGACCTCCGGAACCTTTATTTCATGTGCCATTTCAAATCCTCAATCCGTATGGGGGTTCAGTTTATCGGAATTTATTTTCAGCTTTTTGATGGCGGCTGCAACTTTTTTACGACTGAGTTCACCGGCCTCGGCCAGTTGCAGCAATGCTGCAGCCACGATATAGCGCGCATCGACTTCAAAGAAGTCGCGCAGTAACTCCCGCGAGTCGCTGCGGCCGAACCCGTCGGTCCCGAGGCAATGTAACGGTCCGGGAATCCACTTGGCGATCGCGGCCGGCAGAACCTTCATGTAATCGGAGGCGGCGACGAAAACGCCTTCTTCTCCCGACAGTTGACTACTGACATACGGCTTTTTCGGCTGCTTGTCCGGATTGAGAAGATTCCAGCGTTCACACTCGATAGCATCCTGGTAGAGCTCCTTGTAGCTGGTAACACTCCAGACATCGGCAGCGATCTGGAATTCTTCCCCGAGAATCTCCTGGGCCTTGATCACCTCGTTAAGGATCGAACCACTCCCCATCAGATGAACCTTGCCGTTATCTTTCTTGCGCCCGCTCGAATTGTACTTGTAAAGGCCGCGGATAATCCCTTCGCGGATATCGGCCTTCTCCGGCATCGGCGGCATCAGGTAGGTTTCGTTCATCGCCGTGATGTAATAGATCAGGTCTTCCTGGTGACAGTACATCCGGGTCAGGCCGTCATGAACGATCACCGCAAGTTCATAGGCGAAGGCCGGGTCGTAGGCCTTGACCTTGGTCGGTGTCAGGGCCAGAACATGGCTGTGGCCATCCTGATGCTGCAAGCCTTCCCCGGCCAGGGTCGTCCGTCCGGAGGTCGCGCCGATCAGAAAACCGCGGGCCCGGCTGTCGCAGGCCTGCCAGATCAGATCTCCAACCCGCTGGAACCCGAACATCGAGTAAAAAGTATAAAAGGGAATGGTCTGGACACCGTTGTTGGAATAGGCCGTTCCGGCGGCGATAAAGCTGGCCATCGACCCGGCCTCGCTCAAGCCCTCTTCAAGAATCGCCCCTGATTTTTTCTCGTTGTAGTAGAGCAGGCTCCCCTTGTCGATCGGCTCGTAGAGCTGGCCGACGTGGCTGTAGATACCGGCCTGGCGAAAGAGTGATTCCATGCCGAAGGTTCGCGCCTCGTCCGGTACGATCGGCACGATCAGCTTGCCAAGCTCCTTGTCGCGCAGCAGCTTCGCCAGCATGTGGACCAGGACCATGGTCGTCGATAACGGGCGCTCTCCCGAACCATCAAAATACTCCTTGATCAGCTCTTCGGTCTGACAGGCCATCGGTTTGCTGCCATCGAACCGCTGCGGCAGATGACCACCGAGAGCAGAGCGCCGTTCCCGCAGATACTGCATCTCGGGGCTGTCCTCAGCCGGCCGGTAAAAAGGTGCTTCGGCGATTTGATCATCACTGACCGGAATATTGAAGCGGGTCCGGAATTCTTTCAACTCGTCTTCATTGAGCTTCTTCTGGGCATGGGTGATATTCTTGCCCTCACCCGCCTCACCAAGTCCGTAGCCCTTGATGGTGTGGGCCAGAATGACGGTCGGTGAGCCTTTGTGTTCAATCGCCGCCTTATAAGCGGCGTAAACTTTCTCCGGATCGTGACCGCCGCGGCTCAGGGCCCCGAGCTGATCATCAGAATAACCCTTCACCATCTCTTCGAGCTCCGGATACTTCCCGAAGAAGTCCTTGCGGACGACGTCACCGCTCGCCCTGGTGAAGCGTTGCATCTCACCGTCGACCATTTCGTCCATCCGCTGGACCAGTCGACCATGGACGTCATCTTCGAGCAGGCGGTCCCAGTCGCCACCCCAGATAACCTTGATCACGTTCCAGCCGGCACCACGAAAGGCGGCCTCAAGCTCCTGGATAATTTTACCGTTGCCCCGTACCGGACCATCAAGGCGTTGCAGGTTACAGTTGATAACGAAGATCAGGTTGTCAAGCTGCTCGCGCGCCGCCAGGGTAATCGCCCCGAGCGATTCCGGCTCGTCCATCTCGCCGTCACCGAGCATCACCCAGATCTTGCGGCCGCTCGACTTGCGCAGGCCACGATCCACCAGGTAATGATTGAACCGGGCCTGATAGATAGCGGTAATCGCGGAAAGGCCCATCGAAACCGTCGGAAACTCCCAGAAATTCGGCATCAAGAAAGGATGTGGATATGAGGAGAGTCCACCGGCCGGGTTCAGCTCATTGCGAAAATTCTCAAGGTCCTGCTCCGACAGCCGTCCTTCGAAAAAAGCCCGGGCATAAACGCCCGGTGAGGCATGCCCCTGAAAATAGACCATGTCACCGAGAAAGTCGTCGGTCCGGCCACGCCAGAAATGATTGAAGCCGACTTCCCAGAGGCTCGCGGTCGACGCATAGGTGGAGATATGCCCGCCGATGCCTTCAACATCACGATTGGCCCGGACCACCATCGCCATCGCGTTCCAGCGAATGATCGACTTGATCCGCCGCTCAATCTCACGATCACCCGGGTAGACCGGTTGGCGATTGCGGGGTATGGTGTTGATATAGGGGGTATTGGCGGTAAAAGGCAGACTCACTCCCTGCTCCTGGGCCCGCACCTGCAGGAGACGTAAAAGCTGGAGCGCCCGCTCCTCGCCATGTTCCCTGATGACGTAGTCTATCGATTCTCGCCATTCGTTATTCTCGATAGCGTACAACTCTTTTAATTTTTCAGGATTCTTGCTCGACATCTGTTCGCTTCCTTGTGAAAGTCATCGGCCTGAGTGGCCTGTTTGGAAAATCAGTATAAGTTGAATTAAATTGTAGGTGGTTCAGGTCGGAATGCAAGGCGGGGATCTTTTACAAACGGAAAAATAGTATCCGGAGGCGGCACAAAAAATCAATCCAGACCCGGCAGGGTGACTGTGACCCGGGTGAAATCGCCCTGATCACTTTCAATATCGATCCGGCCATTGTGCTGCTGGATAATATTGAAACAGACATGCAGACCGAGTCCGGTCCCCTCCCCGGCCGGCTTGGTGGTCACGAAGGGATTCATGACCTTGTTGATCATATCTGCCGGAATTCCGATGCCTCGGTCGTAAACGGTCAGGCGGACAAGCGAACCATCTGCGCCTGAAACCCGCTCCAGAACGATCCGCAATATCTTGTCAACATGGTGATTTTCGGGATATTTTTTATTCAGAGCATAACGGGCATTACTGATCAGGTTCATCAGCACCTGTTCAAGATTCTGGAAGTTTCCGTTAACCCGGGGGATCTGTTCATCGATACTGACATCAAGATCGATCCCTTCCGCCTCGAGCCGAACCTTGAACAGATTGAGGGTTTCACTGACAATCCCAACCATATCGACCGGCTCAGTCTTGTCCGAACCCTGATGAGCATAGTTGAGCAGACTGTAAACGATTGAAGAGATTCGTTTCCCTTCCTTGATTATTCTCCCGAGCAGTTCGTCCCCCTCGGTGTCGCCGCCGTAACGATTCTTGTAGAGTTGGGTATAGTTGATTACGCCGCTGATCGGGTTGTTGATTTCATGGGCAACCCCGGCCGCAAGTTCACCGAGAGAGGCCATTTGCGACAGGTTAATGGTGCGTAAATCTTCCGCTTTTTTTTGCGTGACATCGAACAGGGAGATGGTCGCTCCGGAAATATTGCCACGCCGGATGATCGGATGAAGTCGGCACTCACCGATAAAATATGTCCCGTCGGCGCGCCACAGCAATACCTCATCGATCTTGATTGATCTTCCACTATCCAGCATCCGGGTTAAGATGTAGTCCGAATCATCGACCGGCGAACCATCCTCGGCTGTGTGCTGAATCGCTTCGTGCACATTGCGGCCGACGATCATCTCTTCGCTGGCAAAACCAAACAACTCGAGCCCGGACCGGTTGCAGAAGGTACAGATACCATTGGCATCGACACTGAGAAACGGGTCATCAACCGAATCCATGAAATTCTGTACACTGGCCGACACCAGGTTATGTTCCTCACTTTTCCGCCGCTCATAATAAACGGCGAGGGAGAACAGGACCAGAACAAAAGCGAGGCCGCTGACCGTCATGATTCCATGGTAATAAATGGTGCTCGATTTGAGATCATCAATCGCTTCCCGACTCAGGCTCAGCAGGTAATAGGAATTGATCGACCCGACTTTCCAGTCGGCATGACAACGGGAACAGTAGTTTGTTGTTTCAACCGGGAAAAAGTAGGTCGTGCGCCCGTCACGACTGATGATTTTCTGCTGCTGCAGGCCGATGATTCCGCGTTCCATTTTTCCGACGAGGCTCTCATTCGAGGAGTAGCGGATCATCCCTTTGGTGTCGATCAATGAGAACTCATGTACGTCATCAAACGTTCCGACCTCCTGCAGATGATTGGTGAAGACTTTCATGTTCCCCTTTTTCAGGGAATCGTAGGTCGACAGGAAAATAACATCGCGCAGGTTCTCCATGTACCTTTCGAGAGACTGCCGCGTTTCCAGAGAATGGAGAGAATTGTAAAGGATGACGATAATCAGAACAAAAACAAAGATGCCGGTCACAACATTGAAATAGGTCGCCGTCTCGGATTTCCAGAAATCGCGCAGTTTCATCGATCAGCGGCTCCTGGTTTTCTTTTTCAGCTGCGACCAGGGGATATCCTCGACTTCCGAGGGCTCGAGATATAGATCATCCTTGAACGGCCAGTACGGGCTCATGCAGCCGATGCAAGGCGTGTTGCTGTCGATACAGACACTGGTCCGGTTGTTCCAGCGCCGCACCGGGCAGTCGCTCGGGGTCAGCGGTCCACGGCACCCCTTTTTAAGCAGGCAATCATTTTTGTCCTTGGCAAAATCCTCGACGAAAAGGTCTTGGCTAAAGTGCTGATAACGATTGCAGCGATTGTGCAGGATTTCTCCGAAATACTCTTTCGGAAAATTCGTCTTTTCCTTCAGCGGCGGCAGCTTGCCGGTGGCGGTGATGTATGCGAGGCTGCCCATCAAATGATCCGGGTGGACCGGACACCCCGGCAGCTGCAGATGCGGAATATCGATCTCCCTTTTTTCGAGATAGGATTTGACCGAAAGCGCTCCGGTCAAATTTCCATTCGAGGCCGGAATTCCGCCGTGGCTGGCACATGATCCCGAGCTGATGACCAGGCGGGCTTCTTTGGCGTAGTCGGCCAGAACGTCGTAGACCGGCGTCGTGCCGAGGTAACAGGCCTCCTTCGGCCGAGTCGGAATACTCCCTTCGACAACGAGGATAAAATCGCCGCGCGCGACAATCCCCTTCAAGGTGTCGAGGTAATCATCGCCCTGACTGAAAGAGAGCGCCGGGTGCAGGTCGAGACCACCGATCTGGGCGAGAAAATCAACAAAATCGAAGTCATTACCGTACATCATCGAGGTCGTACAGCCCATGCAATTCTGGGCATGAATGAAGGCAATCGGTGGCGGATCCTCTACCAGGCGAATGAACCCCTCGGCCAGGGACCGGGTCAGCAGCGTGCTACCGCACATCAGCAGCGAAATGTCCCGGCATTTTTTCAGAAACTGGCGGCGTGTCAGCATCGTATCCTCAATGTATGGCACAGGCCAGGCAGGGGTCGAAGCTGCGGACGATCCGGCCGACCTCAATCGCATCCCGGCCGGTCTTGTTCCGGACTTCAGTTCCGACCAGGGCCTCTTCGACCGGTCCACGCACCTTCTTGACCGTCGGCCCGAAATTCCAGGCGGAGGGCACCTGTAACCGGTACCGGGTCACCTTGCCTTTCTCTGTCGAAATTTCATGATTCAGCGCGCCCCGCGCAGCAATCGACATTCCCCGTCCCTCTCCGGTCGGAGTCAACAGCATGTCAGGCGATTGAATCGTTGCTTCGCCGGCGCGGTATTGCGGCAGTAATTCCTGCAAATAGGAACAGATCTTCTCAGCTTCAACAGCCCGCGCCAGGATGCGCATCATAACCGACGACTCGGTTCCGCCCTGACCGAATTTTTTGACCAGCTTGCGGAATGCCCGGTCCTTACCAACCACCAGTCGGGCCAGCGGGCCGACCTCCATCGGAAGGCCGTCATAATGCATCGCCTTGACCCACGAATAGGCGCCCGGCTTGTCCTGCTGCGGACTGCCGGCCGGATCGAAATAAGAAGCCTCGGCAACCTCGGCGATGCGGCCGAAATCGACCTTTTCCGTTTTCTGTCCGGACCTCATGATTCCGGCTGTAAAAAGAGGCTTGTCAAGCCGGGAGAACCCGCCGTTGCCATAGAAATTTCCATGCGCTGCACCTATTGAAAAATACTGCGGGAAATTTTCAGCCAGGGCGATCGCCTGCGGGAGGAAAAAGCGCTCAACAAAATCAGCCGTTTTTTTCAAGGCGTTACCATAGTTCATCAGGCGGTCACTGGTTACATCGGTGGTCAACCCGCCGGGCAAAATGCTGTGACAGAACGGCACCTTGCCGCCGAGACTGGCCAACCCGCTCCCCGCCTCTTTGCGAACATTGATTGCTTCAATGTAGCCGAGGCCCATTTCGGCGGTCAGGGTTGTGTCGGCTACCGCATCGGATAGCGTGCGATGCTGAAACGTCTTTGATTGTGCCTGCATCCTGACCAGATTTTTTATTCTATTATCCTGGCCGGAGTAAGCGGCCAGGTGCTTGAAATCAAGATAATCGGGGAGCAGTAACTGGTAAAAATGAAAGATATGATCGGTCACCAGGTGCAGACCGAGAATCAGTTCACGGAGGAGAAATCCGTTGTCGGTCGGGGTCAGCTTGTACAAATCTTCGAGGGCAATGCTGGCGGCAATTCCGTGCACCTCGTGGCAAATACCGCAAATCCGCTGGGTGATACGGGCCGCATCGACCGGATGCCGCCCGAGCAACAGTTGCTCAAAGCCGCGGTACATCCGTCCGGCAACCCGGGCGGAAGCAACCCTGCCACCCTCGATTGTCGTCTCGATGGCCAAATGCCCTTCAATCCGGGTGACCGGATCTATGGAGATTTTTTTTGTCATATCGCAATAATGTTCTTAATGAGCAAGGGTCATACCAAGCACAAAAATAACACCAACCTACTGATATCACGTAATTTCAGACAAGGCAACGAGCATAGACCAGAGCCGGTGAATCGTAACAAAGGTTACAAAAAGACCGAAAAAAAAGAAAAACCCTATAAATCACAAAGGGTTAAACAGAATCGTAACATAGATTACGGTTGCATGAAAATAATCCTGAAAGAAAATAAACCGGACCAGACATGGTCATTTGACAAAAAAACACCCTGGAGACCAGGAGGGGCAAGTCGCCAGGGCGAATGGGAAGCTGCGTCCAGCTTCCGGAACCCTATACGTTTTTATTATACCCCTGTTTCGTTGATGGTCAACACGCTGGGGATTTTTTCTTTTCTAAATTAAGTAGTTAATCAAACAAAAAAGGGCAACTCCGGAAGGAGTCGCCCCTTGAATGATTGAATGCAAGTACAGGAATCGATCTTATTTAACATGGTCTTCCGGGTAAGCGTTGATCTGGTGAATGGCCAGGTCCGGTCCGACGAACTGATCGTCTTCACTCATGGTATAGCCGAACACCTTCTTGATCACGACATAGACGGCAAAACCGCAGACCAGGGCATAGCCGACCGCCAGGATCGATCCGGCGAGCTGGCTGATGAAGGTGACGCCACCGGCGCCGCCGAGCGTCTTGCTGCCGAAAATTCCGGCGGCAATACCGCCAAAGGTGCCGATCAGACCGTGCAATGGCCATACACCGAGGACATCATCGATCCGTAGCTTCTCCTGCTCCCACTGAAAACCGTAGACGAAAATCAGCGACCCGAGCCCCACCATGAAGAAAGCGGCAACCGGGTGGACAATATCGGAACCGGCACAGATAGCAATCAAACCGGCCAGGGCGCCGTTGTGAACAAAGCCGGGGTCGTTCTTGCTGGCGACCAGGGCGAAGAGGACGCCACCGACCATGGCGAGCAGCGAGTTGGCCGCGACCAGACCGGAAATACCGGTCAGCGACTGGGCACTCATGACATTGAACCCGAACCAGCCGACAGCCAGGATCCAGCTGCCGAGAGCCAGGAAAGGGATATTACTGATCGGAATCGCCTGGCTTTTACCGCGAACGTAGCGGTTGAGACGCGGCCCGAGCACAATAACTGCCGGCAGGGCAAGCCAACCGCCCATCGAGTGAACGACGACGCTCCCGGCAAAATCGTGAAACGGAGCGCCAAACGTATTTTCGAAGAAAGACTGCAAACCGGAGCTGTTCTGTCCCCAGATAACCGATTCAAAAACCGGGTAGATAACAGCGACGAAGATCGCCCCGGCCAGCACCTGCGGCCAGAAGCGGGCGCGCTCGGCGATGCCGCCGGAGATAATCGCCGGGATGCAGGCGGCGAAACAGAGTAGGAAAAAGAAACGGACGAGCTCGAATCCCTGGTTGGCACCGACCAGCTGGTCGACCGGTTGGAAAAAGTGAACGCCGTAGGCAATCGGATAGCCGATCACGAAGTAGACGACGGTCGAAACCGACCAGTCGGAAAGAATTTTGACGAAGGCGTTAACCTGACTCTTCTGGCGAACTGTTCCGACTTCGAGGAATGCGAATCCGGCGTGCATGGCAAAAACCATGACCGCGCCGAGCATGAGGAAAAGAACGTCACCGCTGTGACTGATCGACGTGATGGCAGACTCCATTGTCATACCCTCCTGAAATAAGATTTTAGGTTGGACTTTCGCGACAGCGCCATTGCAGCCGCGCCCAGCCTTTACTCAATTTCCATACCATCTGCCAATCCCTTTAAAATTCAGTTACTTGAACTCAGATAAGGCGAACATACAGCACCGTGAAACCCGGGCTTATGCATAAAAAACATGCAACGCTTGCCTCATTTCTGACCAGCCCATTTAACATCATTCCAGTGTTGTTTGCCTTTGTTTTTTCTTGACAATTTTAATAGGATTTAATATCTTGCGTACAACATTCTTGATTACACAGCTTTCAATCCCGAAGAATCTTGGTATACAAGAGAAAACCCTGTTAATGAAGGAGCGAGAAGATGAGTGCTATTTTCACTGACAATTCCCTTTCTATTGGCCGGACACCACTGGTTCAGCTGAACCGGGTCATTCCGGCCGGCGGGGCCACCGTCTATGCTAAAATAGAAGGTCGCAATCCGGCCTACTCGGTCAAGTGCCGGATCGGTGCATCGATGATCTGGGATGCCGAAAAGAGCGGCGCGCTCAAGAAGGGAATGGAGATTGTCGAACCAACCAGCGGTAACACCGGTATTGCCCTCGCCTTTGTTGCCGCGGCCCGGGGGATCCCAATCACCTTGACCATGCCGGATACAATGAGCATTGAACGACGCAAAGTCCTTAAGGCTTTCGGGGCTAATCTGATCCTGACTCCCGGCGCCAAGGGAATGTCCGGAGCGATCAAGGAGGCAGAGGAGCTTGCCGAATCAAATCCGGATAAATACCTGTTGCTGCACCAGTTTAAAAACCCGGCCAATCCACGGATTCATGAAGAGACGACCGGCCCGGAAATCTGGGACGATACGGCCGGCGAGATCGATGTACTGGTCTCCGGCGTCGGCACCGGCGGCACCATTACCGGCATCTCACGCTATATCAAGAATACCAAGGGTAGAAAAATCACTTCGGTCGCCGTTGAACCGGCTGACAGCCCGGTAATCAGTCAACACCTGGCAGGTGATTCATTACAGCCGGGGCCGCATAAAATCCAGGGAATCGGAGCCGGCTTTATCCCCGAGACCCTTGACCTTGATGTTGTTGATCGGGTTGAGCAGGTAACCAACGATGAAGCGATTGAATATGCCCGGCGCCTCGCCAAAGAAGAAGGCCTTCTTTCCGGAATCTCGTGCGGTGCGGCCACGGCGGTCGCGGCCCGACTGGCCAAGGATCCGGCCTTCAAGGGGAAGAAGATCGTCGTCATCCTCCCCGACTCGGGTGAGCGCTACCTGTCCAGCGTGCTGTTTGAGGACCTAACTTAATTTAATTTGACAAAGAACAACTGTTCCCATATTTTGCAATGACAATTTAATTGCAGTTTTCATCAAGAGTGGTGGAGGGACAGGCCCTTTGAAGCCACAGCAACCGACGCGTCAATGTTTTAAACAAAGGCGGGTGTCAGGTGCTAAATCCTGCCTCGGGCAACCGAGGGAAGATGAGGACGGTGCTTCAAACCAGCATTGATGTTCGTTTCTGAAGCCCCTTCTCATTCCCGAGAAGGGGCTTTTCAATTCCCCTTCGAGAAACTGCCACAACAAAGAAAGGGAATGACCAGACATGAACAGAAAAAAGCTTTCTACCCAGAGCGTTCAGATCGGCGTTGGCCGTGATGATCAAACCGGTGGCATCAGCTTTCCGATCTACCCGAGCGCTACCTACCGCCATCCGGGTGTCGGCCAGAGCACCGGCTACGACTACACCCGCTCCGGCAACCCGACCCGAGATGTCCTTGAAGAGGGTCTGGCCAAACTTGAAGGTGGAGCTCGGGGACTGGCTTTCGCTTCCGGTATGGCCGCCCTGACCACGCTCTTCCTGCACTTTTCATCCGGAGACCACCTGGTCCTCTCTGAAGACCTATACGGTGGCACCTACCGCGTCCTGGCTGACGTTTTCGGCAAGCTCGGTATCAGCACCACCTACGTCGATACGACGAACACCGCCGCGGTTGCAGCGGCGATCACCTCCGACACCAAAGCATTGCTGGTCGAGACACCCGGTAATCCCCTGCTCGGTGTCGCCGACCTTGCCGCCCTCGGTGATCTGTGCCGGAAAAACAATCTTCTCTACGTCGTCGACAACACCTTTCTGACTCCGGCCCTGCAGCGACCGATTGAATTTGGTGCTGACGTCATTGTCCATTCAGCAACCAAATACCTTGGCGGTCACAGTGATCTTTGTGCCGGTGCCTTGGTTTTCATAGATAAAGAGCTTGGCGAACAGTTTTACATGCTGCAGAATGCCACCGGTGCCATCCTGCCACCGCAGGAATGCTGGCTACTGATCCGCAGCTTGAAAACACTGCCATTGCGCATCAAACAACACTGCGAAACCGCCATGACCGTCGCCCACTGGCTGCAGAAGCACCCGAAGGTTGAAAAGGTTTATTACCCTGGGCTGAACGAGCACCCCGGCCACGCATTGAGTCAGAAGCAGGCAAGCGATTTTGGTGGTATGCTGTCATTTCGGACTTCGTCTCCGGAACTGGCGGCCCGGGCACTGGAGAAGCTGCAACTGATCTCCTTTGCCGAAAGCCTTGGCGGCGTCGAGTCCCTGATGACCCTGCCGGCAGTGCAAACCCATGGCGACATCCCGGAAAAAGAAAGGGAGCGTCTCGGGATTACCGACACCCTACTGCGACTTTCGGTCGGGCTGGAAGATGCGGAGGATATCATCGCCGACCTCGAGCAGGCATTAAACCAATAGAGCTCTCAACGGAGAGCCGCAGAGATGGAGAGACCGCGGGGTGACAATCAAATCAGAAAAACTCTCCTGGCTCTCCGCCTCTCCGTTAATGTAAGTTCTTGTGGTAAACAGACTTAGTTCTACAACCATAATCTTTGAGGTCACAGCATGAGCGTAAAAAGCTACAAACCGGCCACCCTCGTCGTTCACCAGGGCACCGACCGCGACCCCTTTACCGGGGCGGCGACCATACCAATCTACCAGGCTTCGACCTACCACCATCCGGACGGCGAGTCAGGCACCTATGAATATGCCCGCAGCGGCAATCCGAGCCGCCAGCAGGTCGAGGAAGCGGTTGCCCTGCTCGA
This sequence comes from Desulfuromonas sp., assembly GCA_002869615.1. Lineage (NCBI taxonomy): Bacteria > Pseudomonadati > Thermodesulfobacteriota > Desulfuromonadia > Desulfuromonadales > Desulfuromonadaceae > Desulfuromonas > Desulfuromonas sp. Next base: position 15,817 of record PKUH01000105.1, read on the forward strand.
AGGCGGAACCAACGGCTTTGCCTACCCCTCCGGCATGGCAGCGATCGGCAGTGCACTGGCCCTGCTGAAAAGCGGCGACCACCTGATTGTTCCGGACGATCTTTACGGCGGTAGCTATCGCTACCTGACCCAGCTCATACCGGACCTCGGCATTGAAGTCACTTTTGCCGACTTCTGCGACCCGAACAAGATTGCCGAGGCGGTCAACAACAAAACACGCGGCATCTTTATCGAAACCCCGTCGAATCCGCAGTTCCAGGTCACCGACATCCGGGCGATCGTCGACATTGCACAGAGGGGAAATATCCTGACCTTTCTCGACAACACCTTCATGACACCGCTCCTGCAAAAACCGCTCGAGCTCGGAGTCGATGTTTCGATTAACAGCGCCACCAAGTTCCTCGGCGGTCACAGCGACATTCTGGCCGGGGTCAATGTGACCAAAGATTCGGTTCTCGCGAAAAAGCTGCGCCGCTTCCAGACTGGCTTTGGCGCCGTACTCGGACCCTTCGACTCATTTCTGCTGGCGCGCGGCCTGAAGACCCTGAAGGTCAGACTTGAGGCGGCCCAGAAGTCAGCGGGTGAACTGGCTGAGCGTCTGGCCGGGCACCCGGCAATCGCCCGAACCATCTATCCCGGCCTCGACCGGTTCGCGCAAAAAGAGCTTCATTATTCCCAGGCCACTGGCCCGGGTGCCGTTTTAACGTTCGAATTGAAAGAAGAGAAGAGAGTCAAACCGCTGCTCGAAAAGATCCGGCTGCCGATTATCGCCCCGAGCCTCGGGGGAGTCGAATCGATCCTGACCCACTGCTGGACGATGTCGCACGCCGCGATGCCGGCCGAGGTCAAGGAGCGGCTCGGTATCAGTGAAGGATTGTTGCGCTTGTCGGTCGGGCTCGAGGATGTCGAGGACCTCTGGGAAGACCTGGATTCGGCCTTGAGCTGATTTCGAAAATAAATGAAAAAGCCCCCGAAGAATCGGGGGCTTTTTCATTTTAAAACTCGAGGGCGAGTTGAGCGGTCACCATGTCGGATTCACCGCCGGCCGGGATATCTTCTTCGGCGTTGAGGTATTCCAGGGCAACGACAACATTGTCAAAAATCCCGTAAGTAATCGTTGCACCATAACGCTGCAGATCGCTCTGGAAGTCGGTCGCCTCTTCGTAGCGCACAGCAAGCTGTAGAATTTCCGACGGCATCCAGGCAAGCTCGACATTCCACGCTTCCGGTTCATCACCGGTGAGATCGGTTGGATCAGTCGTCAGGGTAGCGACCAGGGAAGCGGTATCAAATGTATCGAGAGCGCCCAGGTACTCGGCTTCGAGTCCCAATGGTCCGACATGCAGCGAGACAAAACCACTAAATCCGGCGATATCATCTGTGTAAAAGCCGCTATCAATATCGAGCTCCGAAATCAGCCCGCTATCGCTTTCGGCGAGATCACTGATATAGGATGCACCAAAACTCAATATCTGGTTGGGCGCGACCTCGAGAGCGGCAACAAAATCGTCAATATGGTTCTTGTCGCCAGCGACATCGGCGTCACCGTTAAAGACTCCGAGCTTAATATTCCAGAGCTCACCGGCGAGCTCGAACAGAAGAGCGGTATCTCCGGTTTCGCCAAGTTCGAGGGTCAACGGATCACTGACCATGTAGCTGTTAAACATGCCGAACGGAAGATACATCTGACCGGCATGCAGCGACGAAGACGCGCCAGCCACCTGTTGCGCACAGGTCAGGCTGATCACCGCTTCGTCGACCGTAAAGTCTTCGCCCTCCTCGTAAAGCAGGATAATATGGCCTCCGATATAATCTGAGATTGATGCTTCCAGCGAGAGTTCAGCTGCCTCCAGGACAATATCACTTTCAGCATCCCCTCCATCCGGGTCGTTATAGCCAGCCTCGACCTCAATCACACCCTGCAGGTCGATGTAATCACTGATTTGACCAGACCCGGTTTCCGGACCATGCTGTTCAAGAGCGGCAATTCTTTTTTTCAGGTTCTCAAGGTCACCTTTACTCTCGGGATGCGCGGCTAACACCGGCGACACCAGAACAAATAAGCTAAGTAACAAGAGAATACTCAATTGAGTGAATCGAAACATCATGGTCCCTCCATTATTCTTTTCTGATTTATTGCTATCGCCCCAACCCTTCGTGAAGAAATCTCCACATAACGCCGATTTATCGCAGAATTCATGCCAGAAAGCAGAGAAAACTGAACAACACCTCCTGTATCAAAATTTCTTGCAAAAACAGAGGGATAGAAAACAAGTATTCTATCCTGTGCTGTAAAATATGGGTTAAGTATCTGATTCATATTTTGTGTCACCTAAAAGATGCTGACACAGTTATGTGACATTTACCTGTGCGCAAGAGAAACAACTAATCTCGCAAAATCATTGTGTGACAGGTTTTACTGAAGAGGGAGTTGATGCCAGTTTTATAATCCTCATCGCCTGAAGCGTAACGATAATTACTCGGTAAATTCATCCCGGCATATAATTGACGTCTCTAATTAGGTTTGACAAGCTGACATGGTTCCGTTAAATTGCTCAGACAATCAAATACTTACTATCGTTATCGAGAGTGGTGGAGGGAAAGGCCCTGCGAAGCCACAGCAACCGGTTCATGGCAACATGAACGTCAGGTGCTAATTCCTGCCCTGCATCAAGCGGGGAGAGATGAGGATGGTGCTTGCTGAATACTATCGAGACTCCATGCAGGCCCCTTCCCATCCGGAAGGGGCCTTTTTTATCTGGAAAGCTATGAGCGAATCGATCGGCATCGTCAAAACTGAATATGCGCACTTCGACACCGAACTGCAGCTCGAAAGCGGCCGCCTGCTCGGACCGATCACCATTGCCTACGAGACCTACGGTGAGTTGAATGCCGACAAGAGCAACGTCATTCTGGTGGCTCACGCCTGGACCGGTGACGCTCATGCCGCCGGCCGCAACTCGGAGGAAGATCGCAAGCCGGGCTGGTGGGACGACATGATCGGCCCCGGCAAGGTCCTCGACACCGATCGCTACCACGTTATCTGCACCAACACCATCGGCTCCTGCAAGGGTTCAACCGGTCCGACCAGCATCAACCCGAAAACCGGCCAGCCTTATAAGCTGTCGTTTCCGGTGTTAATGGTCCGCGACATGGTCCGGGCCCAGGTTTTGTTGCTTGACCATCTCGGCATCTACATACTGCAAACCGTCATTGGCGGTAGCATGGGCGCGATGCAGGCACTCGAGTGGGCGATTCTTTATCCGGAACGGGTCCGATCAATCATTCCGATCGCCGGCACCGGCCGGACTTCGCCGATGGCGATCGCCCTGAATGCCCTGGCGCGACAGGCGATTTATAACGATCCGCTCTATAAAAAAGGGAACTACCGCCCCGAGCATCCGCCGGCCGACGGTCTTGCCCTCGCCCGCGCGGTCGGGCACATCTCTTTTCTGTCCGACGCCTCGATGCATCTCAAGTTCGGGCGACGCTATTCGGCCCGCGATGGCATGTTCGACTTCTTCGGCAAGTTTGAAGTCGAGCGTTACCTTGCATACAACGGCGGTAACTTCATTGACAAGTTCGACACAAATTCGTTCCTCTACCTCGCCAAGGCCCTCGACCTCTACGATGTCTCCTGGAACTTTGACAGCATGGAGAATGCCCTGTCGAACCTCGATTGTCCGTCGCTCTGGTTTGCCTTCACTTCCGACTGGCTCTACCCGCCGAACCAGACCGAGGAGGTCGTCGGGATTCTTGAGAGTCTGAAAAAGCCGGTCGAGTATCACCTGATCGAGTCCGATTACGGACACGATTCCTTTCTGGTTGAACCGGAGAAGTTCACGCCAAAAGTTGTTGAATTTCTCAAACGACTGGAAAATCAGTAGAATTTTGCTTTAATTTCAAACAGTCACGTCAATATTTCTACGATTTTGCACAGGAGGTCAGGATGAGAAAAATCATCATGGTGGTTTTGTTCACCCTGTTGTTCCAGCTTCAGGGAGCGGCCGAGGCCAGCAAGCAACAACCGGGAGTCGGGGTTACGGTCCAACCGGCCCGCGCCACATGGAATACCGGCTATTTCCAGGAAGTCCTGGTGCGCAAGGCTTTGCAGGAACTCGGCTACTCGGTCAAAAAACCAAAAGAGCTTCAAAATCCGCTCTTCTACCAGTCACTGGCCCTCGGCGATGTCGACTACTGGGTCAACGGCTGGTTCCCGATGCATAACGAACAGATGCCGACCAATTTCTATGAAAAAGGAGAGGTTCTCGGCTACATCGCCAAGGCTGGTGGTCTGCAGGGGTACCTGGTCTCGAAAAAAGAGGTCGAAAAATTCGGGATCACCTCCCTCGACGACTTCAAGCGCCCGGAGGTCAAACAGGCTTTCGATCAAACCGGCGACGGCAAGGCCGACCTGGTCGCCTGCCCTCCCGGCTGGGGCTGCGAAAACACCATTACCCATCATTTGAAAGTTTACGACCTGAATGATCATATCAACCCGATCAAGGCCGGTTATACGGCGAGCATGGCCGATGCCCTGGCGAAATACAAGAACGGCAAGCCGGTCTTTTTCTATACCTGGGCTCCGAACTGGACCATCTTCAAGCTCAAGCCCGGCAAGGATGTCATGTGGATCAATGTTCCGGAAATAAAGGCCCGGCCGGTCGAGATGGAAGCGGTCGACCGGATGACGGGAACCGGCATCAAAGGAGCGGTGAGTGATCCGATCAAGCTCGGTTTTGTCATTGCCGATATCCGTGCCGTCGCCAACCGTGCCTTTCTTGATAAGAATCCGGTGATTCGAAAATTCCTCGAGCTGTTCTCGCTGCCGCTGGAAGACATCAACGAACAGAACACCCGGATGCATGAAGGCGAAAAGTCGGCAAAGGATATCGAAAAACACGCCGATGAGTGGATTGCGAAAAACCGGACGACCTGGGATTCGTGGCTGGCTGAAGCGCGAAAAGCAGCGAAGTAAATCAGAAAGAGGTCGGAAATCCGACCCCTTTCTGATCGAAACTCTATCGAAGAGACTCAGCCCTGATCCTCATCCTCTTCGGCAAAAAGTCCAAGCTGCTCAAAGTTCCGCTTTTCAATTTTGAACGGATAAGGCTGGAAACGGGGGCAGTCGACCAACAGGGCTGTTTCGTCCTGTTTGCAATGGCGGATGCATTTGCGACAGAGAGGGTTGCAGGGGCCCTTTCTCTTTGCCCGGCTCATGCCGACTCCTGCGGACAATCGGTGTTGGATTCGAGAATATAGTCGATCGATTTTTTCAAAGGATCAAGCGAACCGGAGAACGGGTCGAGTTCCAACTCAATCCGCTGCTCCGGCATGGTGTGCCGGTAGAGCGGATCATAATAACGAATCATCAACTCGCGCACCAGCTCTTCCCATGCACCCCTTTCAAGAAGTTCGAGCATCTGCGCCATCACCTCACCACCCAGCCTCTCCTTGATCGCCCGGATCGGCCCGGCAAAATGCTCCTTCATCTCGTCGCGCGCCGGATAATCATCAAGGATGCACCTGACCCGCGTTTCAAGGTCGGACGTCAACCAGAGGCTGATTTCCTTCTGCATCGCTTCATGAACACTCGGTGGCAACACCACCCGGCCGATGTGGCGGCTCTCGCCTTCGACCAGCACGTAACGATCTCGCGTTACCAAGCGCAGCTCATCCCAGAGCAATGACTCAAACATCTTCTGACCCGGCTGCTCCGGTAATCCGACGTTTCCGAAGGCGCTGCCCCGATGGCTGGCCAGCCCCTCAAGATCGATCACCGGCAAGCCATCAGCAGCCAGACGCTTGAGAACCAGTGTTTTCCCGACTCCGGTCATACCGCGCAAAACCACAAATCGACCCCACTCCGCCGCGGCAAAAAAATCGAGAACATGCCTCCTGAATATTTTATGACCACCCGCCAACTGCCGCGCCGGAATCCCGGCCAGGTCAAAGAAGGAGGTCATGGCCCGGCTCCGTTCGCCGCCGCGCCAACAGAAAACAACGAGAGGCAGGTCGCTGCCTTCTGCAAACTCACGGGCCTGGTGGATCAGATCGGGAATTTTAGGAGAGACAACCTCAATACCGCGAAAACGGGCCTCCTTCTTGCCGATCTGCTTGTAGAGGGTACCGACCTCGGCTCTTTCCTCGTTGGAAAAAAGCGGAATATTGACGGCTCCGGGAATCGTTGCCTCGGCAAATTCGGCCGGCGTTCGCACATCGATCAGAACGGCACCGCGATCACGAAAAGAGAGCGCCTGGTCGAGGTTTATTCTCAGGTTTTTCGAGGATGAATTCATACCGTGATCTTTATAGCCTGAAAGGGCGACAGGAGACAAGACGATAACGTTTCACAAAAACCAATCAAGCCGGATGAACAAATAAATCATGTTCGCCGGTTTCACCTGGTGGACTCAATATATTACTTTTTTTCAGGGGACAATTCCCTGTACTTCGGGTCGTGTCCCCGTCCAACTTTTGACTCTGTTGGGGAGACCATTGATGATTTTGACTCACCCCTGGAGCTCTTGAGGTCGCCCTTAAGCACCGCGTTCACCGAACCGTAGCTCAGCCGCAACCGCAACCGCCACGAAGACATACCGTGTTTGCCTTAAGGCAAACTCCCCGGCACCACAATTGAACAGAAACAATTAGACCGCACAAAAAAAGCCCCCGGCAAGGGAGCCGTTTTCTGCATACTCTTTTATGGCTCAATAAAAGAGTATGGCGGAGTGCGCGGCCGAGACCGCGCGGTTCTCCTGTCTTCAGTCTTTAAGTCAGGG
>PKUH01000106.1 GCA_002869615.1 Desulfuromonas sp.
CAGTTCCAGTGTGGCTGATCATCCTCTCAGACCAGCTACCCATCGTAGCCTTGGTAGGCCATTACCCTACCAACTAGCTAATGGGCCGCGGACTCATCCTAAAGCGATAACATAGAAGAGGTCATCTTTTCCCACTGAGTCCGAAGACTCCGTGGGCTTATCATGTATTAGCCCCCCTTTCGGAAGGTTATCCCAGACTCTAGGGCAGATTATCCACGTGTTACTCACCCGTGCGCCACTCTACTCGCTTCCCGAAGGAAACTTTCTCGTTCGACTTGCATGTGTTAAGCATGCCGCCAGCGTTCNNNNGAAACTTTCTCGTTCGACTTGCATGTGTTAAGCATGCCGCCAGCGTTCGTTCTGAGCCAGGATCAAACTCTCCAGTTTAAACTGAAAAATTGATTCTGATTTTTTACTCAATAGTTGATTTAACTATAACGCGTAAACTATCTCAAACATCTGCTATTCAGTTTTCAAAGACCAGTAATTCCGTGCTTTTCTCTGCGCTCTTGCCGTTCAGCGCAGACGCACAAGATAACTCTGTGCGTTCTGTTTGTCAATAAATTTATTTTAAATTTATTAACTTTTTTTCTGTCTGCCCAAACACCTGTTTTCTGTCGGTGTTTTGCAGCGACGAGGGGAGTTTATACCCGATTCGCGCTGCCAGTGTCAAGGGCTTTTTAAAAATAATTTCACCCTTCTGGGCTGACACTTTCTGACCTGCCTTGAGCCTACTCTGCCACCGGAATAAATCCTGATGTTTTTCGGCAACGAGGGGAGTTTATACCTGATACGAGATACTACAGTCAAGGGTTTTTTCCATCAGATGCAATTTATTTTAAATTACAAATTATCCCGACATCAGACACCTGATTCAGCCCGAAAAAACCTGGCCAGCATCACGCAGAGACAACTCAATATGTTCTTGTTTCGATGGGACCGCGGCAACCGAACAAAACGCGCGAAAGGAATCAAACCGCCTCGATGATAAAATAATTCTTCTTGCCCTTCTGGACCAGAATATATGACCCGTTGACCAGGTCCGCCGCCGTGACTATATACTCCTGGTCGCTCAGCCTGGCCTTGTTGAGACTGAGTCCGTTCCCTTTTATCGTGCGGCGCAATTCGCCTTTTGACGGGAACACATCGGTCTCCTCTGCGAGCAGTTCAATAACCGGAACCCCCGCGTCGAGCATGGCCCGGCCGACCTTATAGGTCGGGACCCCTTCAAAAACTGAAAGAAAGGTCTCTCTGTCGAGTCGTGTCAGGCTTTCAGCCGTTGCTTTGCCAAACAGAATCTGTGAAGCCTCGACTGCCTTATCGTACTCCTCCTCGCCGTGAACCATGCAGGTCACCTCTCTGGCCAGGCGCTTCTGCAGCGGCCGCAGGTGTGGTGCGGTTTCCTGTTCCTTAACCAGTGCGGCCACCTCATCCCTGGGCAAGAGCGTGAAGATCTTAATGTACCTCTCTGCATCGGCGTCAGAGACATTGAGCCAGAACTGGTAGAACTTGTAGGGAGTTGTCAATTTCGGATCGAGCCAGACATTGCCGCTTTCGGTTTTGCCGAATTTGCCGCCGTCCGCCTTGGTGATCAGCGGACAGGTCAGGGCAAAGGCTTCACCCCCTTGTTTTCGGCGGATGAGCTCTGTCCCGGTCGTGATATTCCCCCATTGGTCGGAGCCCCCCATCTGCAACTTGCAGTTCTTCTCACGATAAAGATGTAAAAAATCGGTCGCCTGAACCAATTGGTAGGTAAACTCGGTAAAAGAGAGACCCATCTTGGCTTCTTCGCCCAAACGTTTTTTAACACTGTCCTTGGCCATCATGTAATTAACGGTAATATGCTTGCCGATATCGCGAATGAACTCGAGAAAGCCGAAATCCTTCATCCAGTCGTAGTTATTGACCAGCTCGGCCGCATTGTCGACATCCGAATCAAAGTCGAGAAACTTCGTCAGCTGTTTCTTTAAACATGCTTCGTTATGACGGAGGGTTTTTTCGTCGAGCAGATTGCGTTCGACCGACTTGCCGGACGGGTCGCCGATCATCCCGGTCGCCCCACCAATCAAGGCGATCGGTTTATGGCCGGCAATCTGGAGATGCTTAAGCATCATCACGCTGACCAGGTGACCGATATGTAATGAGTCGGCCGTCGGGTCGATCCCGACATAAGCCGCGGTCATCTCTTTTTGCAGCTGTTCTTCCGCGCCGGGGGTGATGTCGTGGACCATCCCGCGCCAGGTCAATTCTTCAACAAGGTTCATTTCCAACACCTACAGTTCAGTCCAGTTTGGGCCTGCCGTGAATATACAGCCACGCAGATTAAAGGTTCAGCTGACCAGCTCCATCACCCGCTCAATCTGTCGTGCCTTGCCGCTCGATTCATCGATATCGACGACAACCGCACAGAGTGCAGGATCTTTCTTTGCAACTTCGAAACGGACCGGTCTCTGGGTCAGGAACTTTTCAATAATTGGCTCCCGCCGCATCCCGATGACCCCGTCACGACTCCCGGTCATGCCGACATCAGAAATGTACGCCGTGCCGCCAGGCAGAATCCGTTCGTCTGCGGTCTGCACATGCGTATGGGTCCCGATAACGGCAGAAACCCGACCGGCCAGGTACCAGCCGAGCGCCATTTTTTCACTGGTCGCTTCGGCATGCATATCAACAAGCAGGATATCACTGTCGGCAAGCTCGGTGATGAGACGATCAACGGTCTGAAACGGGCAATCAAGATCATTCATGAATACCCGGCCTTCGAGGTTCATTACGCCAACCGTGATTCCGGTGTTGGTTCGGAACTGCCCGCCCCCTCTGCCCGGAACCTCTCCGGGATAATTTGCCGGCCGCAGAACCCGCTCCTCGGCATTCAGATAATCGACAATGTCCCGCTTGTCCCAGATATGATTGCCGGAGGTCATGACATCAACGCCGTAACCAAACAGCTCCTCGGCTACATCGACTGTCAACCCGAAGCCGGCGGCAGCATTTTCGCAATTGGCAATCGTCAGATCGATAGCGTGCCGATCGATCAGCCGCCCGAGCCGTTCGTTGAGAGCATAGCGCCCGGGTCGACCGACGATATCTCCAATAAAAAGAAGCTTCACACCCGAACCTTATTTCGCATATTCGACAGCCCGGGTTTCCCGGATGACATTAACCTTGATCTGACCGGGATAGGTCATCTCCTGTTCGATCTTCTTGGCAATGTCGCGTGCCACAACATGGGCATGCTCATCCGATACATCGTCACTCGAGACCATAACCCTGATCTCCCGGCCGGCCTGAATGGCAAAACAGCTGTTACAACCGGGTAGCGAGGTTCCGATTTTCTCGAGTTCCTCAAGACGCTTTACATAGGTTTCAAGCATTTCACGACGGGCCCCTGGCCGGGCGCCGGAGAGAGCATCGGCAGCCTGTACCAGTACGGCCAGAATCGTTTCCGGCTTTTCATCTTCATGATGCGCGGCCAGGGCATGGATAATTTCAGGAGCTTCTCCATACTTGCGCGCAAGATCTGCACCGATGACCGCATGCGACCCTTCAATCTCGTGATCGACCGCCTTGCCGATATCATGCAACAGACCGGCCCGGCGCGCCATCTTGACATCAATCCCGAGTTCGGAGGCCATGATACCGCACAGAAACGACACTTCCAGAGAATGCTGCAGCACGTTCTGTCCGTAAGAGGTCCGGTAACGGAGCCGGCCGACCAGTTTCATAATCTCCTGATGGATACCATGGACGCCAACATCGAAAGTCGCCTGCTCTCCCGATTCACGTATCGACTCATCAACCTCCTGCTCCGACTTCTTGACCACTTCTTCAATCCGCGACGGATGGATCCGGCCATCGGCAATCAGTTTTTCAAGAGAGAGACGGGCAACTTCACGCCGCACCGGGTTGAAGCCTGAGATAATGACCGCTTCCGGCGTATCGTCAATGATCAGATCGATCCCCGTGGCAGCTTCAATTGCCCTGATATTTCTTCCTTCTCGCCCGATGATCCGGCCTTTCATTTCATCATTCGGCAACGGCACAACACTGACTGATTTCTCGGCGACATAATCACCGGCGTAACGTTGGATTGCGAGCGCGAGAATATTTTTCGCTTTCTTGTCGGCAACCTCATGCGCCTCTTCCTCGATCTGCTTGATCAGCTTGGCGGCATCGTGCCGTGCTTCGCTTTCCATCGACTCAACCAGCATCTTCTTGGCCTCTTCCGAACTCATGCCGGAGACCTTCTCCAGCCTGCTGCGTTGCTCGGCAACCAGTTCTTCCGCTTCCTGTTGTTTGCTGGTCAGATTCGCCTCCTTGTCGCGCAGACTCTGATCGCGCCGCAACAGGTCGCTGTCCCGGCTGTCGAGTTGTTCCGACTTGCGATCGAGATTCTCTTCTTTCTGCTGCAGCCGCTTTTCCTGAGATTGTATCTCACGGCGCATTTCGCGAACCTCATCTTCCCAGGCTGACTTGGCCTTGAAAACCGTATCCTTGGCCAGGATGTCAGCTTCCTTACGCACCGATTCGGCATCGCGATTGGCATTACCAACGATCTCCGCGGCGACCCTTTCGGCATTGGCTATTTTCGTACTGCCAAGCTTGCTCCGCAATATCGCACCAACCACGGCACCGAGGCCGGCAGCTGCGATTCCTATCATGATTACTATTTCTATCTTCACGGTAAATACTCCCTCCGTATCTGTTTAAGGTATCTGTTAGCGTTCAATTTTTATAATCCCGTTGTCAGTCACGAGAAGGTCAAGACGAACATCGTGATCCTCTTTCGGCAATTCTTCAACGATCTGAATCTCGTAGGCCAAACCGGCCATTACCGCCGGCCGACCGGAGTTGACAAGCCGGTCATAATAACCGCGTCCGTAACCGAGTCGATAACCGAGCCGATCAAAACCGACTCCCGGCACAACCATCAGGTCGATAGCAGCGACACTCACCGGCTTGCCATCGAGTGGTTCGGCGATCCCGAACGAGCCGGGCTTTAAGGCTGAGCAATCGTCGACCTCGAAAAACTCCAGAGAGTCACCCTGCACCCGCGGAAAGCAGACCCTCTTTCCGACCTTTCGGGCCGCTGAAAAAAGAGCCGAGGTCTGAACCTCATTCCGGATTGGCGCGTACAATGCCAGCAATTCGGCATCCTGATATTCGGGTCGATTCAACAACGCCTGCTGGATTACATCACTGCGCCGCAGACAATCCGAACCATCGATTCGCTGTCTCTGCTTAAGTAGTTTTTGCCGTAAAAGGTTTTTCGGCATGACAGAGACTCCAGTTCCGGAATCTCTGTAGGGAGGTTATAGATATTAGGGTAAACCGGTACGTTGCACCTCGATCAAAAAACATCCTGACACAGGACAATCAAGTATTGATCAAAATCGAGTATATTTCTGATAGCTGAATCCATTATCAGTCCGTTCGTACCGGAAGGCTCTTCAAGCCTCACATTTTATGCAATAACCACCGTACCTGGTGGCGGTTCAAGCACGCTGAAAAGCGTGGATTGTACTGCTGATATCTATATATAACGCTCCATACAGAGACAGTTTTCATTCCGTGGACGGTACTGCTTCAGCGAGTTTTTCGAGAAGCGCCTCAAGGCGCTCCTGCATCTGGACCGCTTCGTTCCCGTCCCTGAGTTGCAAATAATCTCCGGCGACATTCATCAGTGCAAGAACGGCAGCACTCAAGGTATCGGCGGTATGTCCCGAGGAAACGACTTGCTGAATACGATCATTGACGAAATCAGCGACTTTTTCAATGACCCTGGGGTCGGTATCGCTTTTGAAAGTATATTGCTGACCCAGAATTGTAACCTCAGCAACCTGTTTCAAAATATCCTCTATCCCAGTTGATCCAATTTGGAAAGGATTGAATCGAGCTCTTTGCGACAGTGCTTTCTTTCATCGAGAAAGGCCTGCTGAATCCGGCTGAGTCTGTCATTCTCCTTCTCCAGACGTGCTTTCCGGGCAAGGAGCTCATCAATTTTCTTTTCCAGACGTGCAACAATATCATCAGACACGAGTCTTTCCTCAAATATAGGAAAATTGTAGAAAAATTAATACTTAAAGTCAAGCGCCATCACTGCCGTCAAACAGTGCTGCGGCAAAAAGATCGGGATCAAACGGACGCAAATCATCGATCGCCTCACCGATGCCGATATAGCGGACCGGAATCTTAAGGTCATTGCTGATCGCGACAACGATTCCGCCCTTGGCCGTACCATCAAGTTTGGTCAGCACAATGCCATCGACATCGACCGCCTCCTTGAACAGGCGGGCCTGGGCCAATGCATTCTGACCGGTCGTTGCATCAACAACCAGAAGAGTCTGGTGCGGCGCCCCGGCAAGTTCGCGCCCGAGCACACGGCATACCTTCTTGAGCTCTTCCATCAGGTTGGCCTTGGTATGAAGCCGGCCGGCCGTATCGATAATCAGAAGATCGCTCTTCCGGGCAATCGCCGCCTTGACTGCATCAAAGGCGACTGCCGCCGGATCGCCGCCCTCCTGGTGCCGAACGATATCAACTCCGGCCCGCCTGGCCCAGACTTCAAGTTGCTCAGCAGCCGCGGCCCGGAAAGTATCGCCGGCGCCGAGCAATACCTTTTTACCGTCAGCGGCGTAGCGACTGGCCAGCTTGCCGATCGTCGTCGTCTTGCCGACGCCGTTGACGCCGACCATCATGATAACCTTCGGACCCGCCGCAATTTCGCGATCCGGGACGGCAACCAGCCTGAGCCGGAGGCTGATCTCTTCCTTTAACCCGGCATATATCTCTGACGATGGCGCATCACTGCCGGAGAATCTCTCTTCCAGGGCCCGAACCAGAGCCTGCGTCGTTGGCATCCCGAAATCGGAAGTGATCAGAATCTCTTCGAGTTCTTCAATCATTTCCGGGCTGAACCGGCTCTGGCTGCCGAAAAGGCCGTCCAGACGACCGACCAGCGAATCCCGGGTTTTGCCGAGACCGGAGCGCATTCGTTCCAGAACCGTTACCTCAGGGGCGACAACCGCTTCAGCCTCCGGATCCATGCCGATGGCAATGGAGTCGTCTGGCCGCTTTTCTTCTTGCACAACCGGCTCGCCGCTTTTTTCGGGCGCCGTTGTTTCATTTACAGAGAGCCCTGACTTGCGGCGACTGATGCGCCAGACGACGAATACGAACAACAGAGAGATCAGGGTTGCACAAACATAAAGAAGGATCAGCGCACCGACCGGACGCGAGGCTTCAGCCACACCGATGGCACCCAGAAGGCTTTGAGTTTTCTGCAGTAATTGATCCAACCAGGGGGCGTTCATACAAGAATCTTTCTGATGCAGATCATGACCCGCACCGCTTCACAATCCTCAGGCAATCTCTGCACGCAGGGCCAGAACCGTTTTACGTGCTTCAAACTGGGCACGGCCGAAAGAGGCATCCTTCTGCAAGGTCAGAACAAGATAGTAGTCGCTGGTAATCGGGATTATCAGGGTCTGGGTCTTTTCGGTCGTTACGATAATTTCCTGCAGATCATCACTGTCGAGATCGCGCATTGCCTTGCGCATATTGGCCAGAATAATCCCCTTGTGCGCACCGATAACTTTCATTTCGAACTCATCCATCCGCGACGAAACCTGGTCAACCGCCTCACCTTCCCAGTCGGCCAGAATTGCTCCAATCGAACCGGGGACCCGCTCGAGGAGATCTGAGAGTGTATCTTTAAACGACATTTTTCATCATCTCAATATTCATTAATTTTGACGGAAACGGTTTTCGACACACCGGGTTCTTCCATCGTTACGCCATATAAGGTATCAGCAATTTCCATCGTACGCTTGTTATGAGTTATCAGGATAAACTGCGAGATTGCAGACATTTCGCGAACAATCTCGTTAAACCTCCCGATGTTTGCATCGTCGAGTGGCGCATCGACCTCGTCAAGCAGACAGAACGGCGACGGCTTGACCATAAAGATCGAGAAAATCAGGGCAACCGCGGTCAGGGCTTTCTCGCCTCCGGACAGCAGGGTTACGTTTTGCAGTTTTTTGCCGGGGGGCTGGGCAATGATATCGATTCCGGTTTCCAGAAGGTCGTCTTCGTCACTCAGATTGAGTATTGCCTTACCGCCCCGGAACAGACGCGGAAAAACTTCCTGAAACTTGGTATTGACCAGATCGAATGTTTCGCGGAAACGGCGCCGGGTGGTCCGATTGATCTTGCTGATGGCAGCCTGCAATCCGGCCAGTGATTTTTGAAGATCCTCCTGCTGAACCGTCAGGAACTCATATCGCTCCTCGAGCTCCTGAAACTCTTCTATGGCGGTCAGGTTCACTTCACCCATTGCATCGAGTTGACGTTTCAATTCTTCCATGCGAACCGATTCACGGTCGCGATCGCGATCCCCTTCAGTCGGATTGAATATCTGCAGGTCAACCCGATACTTTTCAAGAATACTGTCGCGCAAATGTTCCGCTTCCAGTTCCAGTTCACGCCCTTTCAGCTGCAGACCCGAAAGACTCTCGCGTAACTGGGTCACTTCCGAGCGCAACAGCTTGAGGGCGGTCTCCCGTTCATCAACCTGCAACTGCCCGGCATCGAAATCTTCACGCAACTTGACGACATCGGACTGCAGCTTTTCACGCTGTTCGAACAGCTCGGCCAATTTACCCTTCAACTCTTCGTTCTCAAGCTGCAATCGTTTCCGATCAACCTCACCCTGCTCCTGACGCTGCTGTAGCGATACTGTCCGGTTTTGCAATTCGCTGCGTAGCTGTTCCAGCCGTTGCAAGGTCTGGCGCGAGCCCTCTTCGCGCTCGCGCATTGTTGAGACCGCAACCTTGAGCGTCATCAAACGTTCATTCGCTTTTTCCCGCTGCTGCCGCAGGGAGAAAACTGATTCCTGTAACCGCGACACCGAATTTTCGAGTTCGGTTTTTTCCTGAACCCTTTCTTCATGGCCGCGCGACGACTCCTCAAGCAGACGCTGCAACTCTTCATGTTCTTCATGGAGCTGATTCTCCTCAAGGCTGAGAACTTCGAGTCGATCGAGCAGGCGCTCCGCTTCCTGTTTTCGTCCGCCAAGCTCACGTTCACTGTCGACAGTCTGCAATTCAGACTGATGCAATGCGGCACTGACCTCGCGCAGCTCGCTGCTGGCGGCACTGAACTCTTCGCGAAGCTGTTCACGCTGCTGCTGCATCTGCTCAACCTGTTGACGCAACTCGGCGACCTGCTGTTCAAGCTCCTTGATTTCGCGCTTCTGGTGCAGCAACCCCTCTTCAAGAACATCACTCGATCCGCCGGCAAGTTCGCCCCGGAACGACAGGGTCTCACCGGCCTCGGTGACAAGCAGACAACCGGCCGGCAGATTCCCGGCCAGATGGGATGCGAGAGAGTCAACCAGCCGAACACCGGAGAGCAATGCCTCAACGGCTGAACCGCTGTTTTTAACTTTGATCAGGTCAAAAAGTGCCTCGCCGGGATGATGACCCTGTGGTTTAACCGCCTGAAAATCGGAGAGCAGAAAAGAGCTCCGCCCCCTGTTCTCACGCAAAAAACTGAATGCGGCAAAAACATCATTGCTGCTTTTCGCCAGAACATCCTGAAGGCGGTCGCCGAGAACTGCTTCGACAGCCGCTTCGTAGCGGGCTGGAACTTCGATAGCATCGGCCAGAAAGCCACCGAACCGCTGGCCGTATTCATCGCTACCCATCAAGGCCTTGACGCCGCCACCGTAACCTTCGAGGTTTTTTTCAAGTTGCTGCAGTGATTCGAGGCGCGCCCGATGACGGTTCAGTTCTTCACGTTTGACCAGTAAACGATTTTCGTTGTCATCGGTCTGCTGTTCAAAGGTCTCGATACTCTTTTCAAGTTCAGATTTGCGTTGCAGCATCGACTGACGATCACCCCTGATTTTTTTCAGAGAGGTTTCAAGTACATCGACCTGCTGTTGTGCAGTCTGATGTTCGTTTTTAAGGGTCAGGGCTTCAGTATGGCTTTTGTCGGTTTGCTGTTGCAGTGTTTTGAGGCGGCGCTCCGCCTCTTCTTTCTGAGAAGCCATTCTGGTCAGCTCGCCAACAATATTGTAGGCCCGGCTACGCGCCTCTTCGAGTTCGGCTGCGGCGGCCTCTTCCTTGGCCTGCAAACCGGCGAGTTCCTGGCCCGCTTTATCGAGCTGGTCACCTTCGCAATTGAGCTCCTGCTGAAACGACTCGAGACTCTTGCGTACGGTTTCTTCCTCCCCGGCCAGAGATTGAAGCCGTTCGGTTGCCTCTTTCGACTCGGCAACGTACTCTTCTTTCTGTCGCGCAATCAGGTCGGACTCATTATTATTACTATCTATTTTCGCCTCAATCCCCTGGATTGATGACGATATACTGTACATCCGCTCCTGCTCCTGACTGACCTCACGTTCGCGCACCGACTGATCAAGTTTGAGCTTTTCGAGGGAAGCTTCCTGCTCGGCAAGCCGCGCGGCTTTTTCCTCGACCATGTTCTGATGCTGACGCTCGAGTGAAGTTTTGTCACCGATGCCGTCAAGCAGTTCGCGATAGCGATCGTGCGCGATAGCCGTTTCAATGCCACGCAGCTCGTCACGCAAAGTCCGGAATCGCTCCGCTTTTTTGGCCTGGCGCTTCAGGCTGTTGGTCTGACGGCGAACTTCGCTGATAATGTCGTTGAGTCGTTCGAGATTGTGCCGGGTTGCGTCGATCTTGCGTAATGCTGATTTCTTGCGGGCCTTGAACTTGGTAACACCGGCCGCCTCTTCAATGAGAAAGCGCCGCTCCTCTGGCTTGGCATTGAGAACCATGCCGATCTTGCCCTGCTCGATGATCGAGTAAGCCTTGGTGCCGACACCGGTATCCATAAACAGTTCGGTAATATCGAGGAGTCGACAGGGCGTCTTGTTGATCAGGTACTCACTGTCTCCATTACGGTAGAGTCGCCTGGTAACAACAATTTCCGCGTATTCACGATAGGCCGCCGGAGCCAGGCCCTCATCATTGGAGAATGCGATCGAAACCTCGGCCATGCCGAGTGGTTTGCGGGTCTCACTCCCGCCGAAAATGACATCTTCCATCGAACGGCCACGCAGTTGTTTGGCGCTCTGTTCGCCCATCGACCAACGGATCGCGTCGACGATATTGCTTTTGCCGCAACCGTTCTGTCCAACCACACCGATAATGCCCTCAGAAAATTCGAAAGAGGTCTTATCGACGAAGGACTTGAAACCAACTATGTCAAGACGTTTAATCTTCATTGAAAATCGGCAGGGAACCCACGGTTGTATTGGCCAGAATGTCAGCGCGCCATATTATCAAGCGGACCAGACCATGTAAAGGATATATGTCACAAAACAGACTAATCTTGCCGGCCGTGGCAAGTGAGGGTATGCTCGACTTGTCATGATCGAAAAAAAGGTAAAAAACAACGAGGCAAACAGCACACTTCTCACATACCTGCAGCAGCAGATTGCACACGCACCGGTATCTTATCTTCGACAACTGATCAGAACCGGGAAAATCAACTTGAACGGGTCGCGTTCGACGCCCGAACAGCTTCTGGTAGCCGGAGATTGCATTACCCTGCCGCAGAGTCAAAGGCTTCTTGACCTGATTGAGAGGAGTGTACAACCACTGACCATCCTCTATGAATCAGAAGAGGTGCTGATCGTACACAAACCGGCCGGCCTGGCAACCCACAGCAGCCAGGGCCATGAACACGACAACCTGGTGTCACAAGTCGTCAGTCGAACAAAAATGAAAGGTCAGAAATTCAAGATTGCGGCGATTCATCGCCTTGATGTGCCGACCTCCGGTCCGGTCATTTTCGGCAAGGGGCAACAGGCGATCGCCACTCTCGGGCGTCTTATGCAGGAGAACGGTATTAAGAAAAAGTATTTGGCCCTGGTCAAAAGCGGCCTGCCACAGGGAGGTCTCTTCTCCGGAGGCATTGCCAGCAAAGGAAAAATCAAATACGCGGAAACCCGGTTCCGAATTCTTGATACGCTCTCCGGTTTTGACCTGCTCGAGCTTGAACTCCGCACCGGAAGACAACACCAGATCCGGAAACATCTCGCCGACCGCGGGTATCCGATCGCCGGCGATAACCGCTATAGCGGGCCAGCGACCGGCAACATGGAAAGGCTTTTCCTGCATTGCCATTACATTGAACTTACAAACCCGTTTTCGGGTGAGCAGATGACCCTTTACGACCCGCTACCACCTGCCCTTTTGGAGACACTTCAAACGCTCGGCCTTGACGACCTTTCTTTATTAATGACAGGCCCGGGATGAGTGATCATCCCTCCAAGAATTCTGGACTTTTAGCCAGTGAAAGCATATCATTTAATTAAAGCAAAACTTCATTTCATAGCACCTGCGCGACTGGAGAAATAAAGCCAGGAGCTAATACAGGATAGAAGCGGAACAAGCTGCATGAAATTCTCTCTTCGCCGACTTATTGTCACGATCACTCTTGTTCTGATCATTGCGGCAACAACAATAGTCAGTATTTTTATTTCGGAGTTTGACCTGAACAACTTCCGGGCGCAGATCTCTGATTCCATCAGCACGCAGCTTTCCCAACCCGCCAACCTCGGAAAAGCCCATTTCTCGATCAAGCACGGACCATCATTTGCCTTCGATGATATTCTGATCGGCACCAAGCAGGGTCCGCTTTACCTGACGGCAGAGCATATTTTTTTTCGACTTGATGTCCTGCCGCTATTAAGAGGCGACTTCAGATTTTCAGAAATCCTTTTTGAAAAGCCTGACATCACTCTCAAGGTAGGCCAAAAGCTAACCGGCAACTCTAACAAGGCTACCGGAATACCGGACCTTGAACAGACGCTCTGGACTGATACCCTCGTCCGATCAATCAGAATCCATGATGGTCACTTCAGGATTGAAGACTATAGCCGTTCTGAGACGCCCTTTGTGGTTGCCCTCGAGCAGTTGCGAATGGTCGTCGATGACCTCAGCCTGCAGGAATCTGGAAAAGTCGAGATCACCGCTGATATAAACTGCAACGACATCCGGTCACCATTGAAATTGAGCGGCAATATCAGGGCCGGAGAATCAAAACCTTTTTGGAACCACGCGACCTTTGATCTTGACATGAACATCAACGACTTTGCATCGGATGTTTTGTCAAACCGGTACCAGCATCTCTCTTCCCGCTTCAGAATTGAAGGCCGCACTGACATCACGACCCGCTTTTCCGGCTCACCGGCCGAAGGGCTCAACTTCAACATAGCGTTGAGCGGCCGTGACCTCGGAATCAGATTGCCCGGTAGAAATGAAGTAATTTCGGCAAAACAAATCGGCATCGAAGGCAATTGGCAGAAGACAGATCAACTCCATAAGTTTGCGGGGATAGATCTCTTATTCGACTCAACCCATTTCTACGGCGACGGCCAAATCGATCTGGCACAAAAAGACCCGGTGCTGACGACTGAAATTTCGGCGCCACATCTCCCTCTGACCATGCTGAACCATTTTTTGCCGGCGGATAGCGCCCTGCAGGCAAGATCCGGCACCGTCCGACTGAATCGACTCGACATCAACGCTAAACTCTCAACATTGATGAACGGCGTCGGTCGGGCCAATGCGGTTCAGAATCTCGAGATCGAGCTGTTGCAGGGAGAACTCATTCTCGGGCGCACCATAGTGACCGACATCAATTTCGATCTCGGCTGGAAGAATCAAAAGATCAGCCTGAAACACCTGCATTTCAATAGCGGCGATATCCAGGTCTCAAGCGACGCCGGATTCGATATTGCCAGTCCGGGCGCAGCTCTTGAAAAACTGAACCTGACCGGCCAATGGAACATGACTCTACAAAACCGGATCCGGGCAAAAGACTCTCATGCTGTTTTTCCCGAAAAAGGCCTTAAGGCGGTTCTGCACCTCGATGCTGTATATTCCGGCAATACATGGAATTTGAAGGACAATCTCCTGGCGCTGCCTTCAATCAAGATTATCTTCCAGGGCCATTACGAGACGACCGGCGACCGGGAATATTCGCTCCGGGCAACAATGCCCGAATTTTCGCTCAGCGACCTTTTCCTGATATCACCGGCTATCTCGGCAATCCAACCCGGCGGCAAAATGTCTGGCGATATCGAATGGACCGGCAGCACCGCATCACCCTCCGATCTTTCAGGAAAAATCATCCTGAATGAAGCATCGTTGCAGATTGCCGGCCCGATCGCCGACCTGACAAGGCTTAACGGTAAAATCAGGCTCGACTGGCCTGAAATCAGGGGCGAAGGGCTAAGTGCCCAGCTTGGCCAATCTCCGATTCAACTCGGCCTTGAAATTCCGGATTTGAATACTGCCAAGGTCAACATGATTATCAGGGGGGATTCAATCCGGGCCGACGAGTTGATCTTCCGTTCAGACAAAGCGTATCTGCGTGACGTCGATTCCCGACTCAGCATCACCGAAAATGCAATCTATCTCGGGCCGATTTATCTACGCATGGATCGAGGTACAAATGTCACGATAAACGGGACTGTAAGCAACCTGCCGGCCGCCAACACCAAGCTGACGATTGAAGGGCGATACGGAAATATCGATGAAGTGATCAGCCTCTGGCTTGCCGATAACCCTCAACAATTCAAACAGAAGCAGAGAAAACAGCAAGGTAGCCTGGAAATAGATATCCACACCGCAGCTGGTGAAATAGCCAACCTGCCATTCGAGGAAAGCACCGGCCATATCAGCTATCGTGATCGCACTCTGATTATCAATCCGATCGAGTTTAAATCTGGCCCCGGCACCGGGATCGGCCAAGTGCTCGTCAAGTACCGGGACAACCAGCCACCGCTCATGAAGATTTCCGGACATCTCGAAAACTTCGACGCGCTTGCGGTCTACCAACAACTGCTGCAAAGGAAAGGGATTATCACCGGGCGACTGTGGGGAGACTTTTACCTCGAGGGGACAGCCGGCAATCTTAAAGAGGTTTTTCTGCCCTCCTCCTTCGGCGCCTTTGATTTCACTGTCCGGGACGGCGTATTAAAAAAACTGCGCGGGTTGAGCAATGCCCTGACCCTGTTTAATGTTTATCCGATTTTCACTTCATCGGGAAAAGAGCGTGGTGTCCCCTTCGACAAACTGCAGGGCAATACCATATTGAAGAATGGGATTCTGGCATCCGAAAACATATCGATGCAAGGTGATGTCATGAATATGACAATGACCGGTACGCAGGATCTGATCGCAAACGAGGTCGATCTGGAACTCGGTATTATGCCGTTACGAACCATTGACCGGCTGCTCACCAAGATTACGCTTGCCGGGTGGATATTGACCGGCGAAAAGAAGGCATTGGTTACAGCTCACTTCAAGTTGAGCGGACCGGGAGACGACCCCAATGTCACTCCCATTCCGATCGAGTCGGCATCGAAACAGGTTATTGGACTTTTCCGAAGGCTTTTTACCCTGCCGGTCAAAATTATTTCCGACGTCAACGAGGCAATCAATTAAGCGGCTATCGTTCGACGACCGCACCGTATACCGATGCCATCTGGCGGAACGCGAACTCGCCATCATCTTTGTTAATCGACGCGACCGAATCGACCGGGACCGTGACCCGGTAACCGCGCAAGGCCGCATCGGCGACAGCCGACATGATACAGATATTTGAAACGCAGCCGGTAATAATCAAAGCTTCGGCACCAATTTCCTTGAGGACCTCTTCAAGCTCGGTCTGATAAAATGCCGAATAGGTTTTTTTTCTGACGATGCGATCGCCTTCCTGCGGGGCCAGTTCACTGACAATTTCGGCACCCCGGGTCCCGGCAACGGCATGCGGCGGCCAACCCATCTTTTCGAATTCTGAATCGTCTTCGGCATGGGCATCACACACATAAACAACCGGTGTCCCCTGTTGGCGGGCCTGCTCAACCCGGTCTGCCAGAGCCGGGAGTATTTCACGGTTGTGTGGGACCTCAAGCGGCGCACCCGAGAGAACAAAGTCATTCAGCATATCGACAACAAGAATCGCTTCTCGCATGATTAATCCTCCTCTTTTCCTGCCTGCAACTATATCAGTTTTTACGCTGAAAAAAATGCGCCCGGGCGCGCACGGGAAACCGATTATTCAAATCATTTGGTGCCGACATAAACGGAGACGATGCCGAATGTCAGGTCATAGTATTGAGTATCGGCAAATCCGGCCGACTGCATCATTGCGCAGAATTCTTCCTGCGGCGGAAATTCGAGGACCGAGTCCGGCAGGTATTGATAGGCGCTACGCCTGGAAAAAACCCCTCCGATCAAGGGCAGGAGCCGCCGAAAATAAAATTGATAGATAAATTTGAAGAAACGATTACGGGGATTTGAAAATTCGAGAATAACAGCCCGCCCTCCCGGCTTCAGAACCCGGCGCATCTCGCGTAATCCTTGGTTGCGATCAACAACATTACGGATACCGAAGGCTATCGTAATCCCGGAAAAAGTGTTGTCCGGATGCGGGATCGACTCACAGGGTGCGTTAACAAGGGATATCCTGTCCGCGTAGAGGGATCGTTCGATTTTTTCCCGGCCAAGGACCAGCATCCCCTGCGTAAAGTCCTCACCGACAATTGTCACCGTACGGGGCGTTGTCGACGCAATTTTCAAGGCGACATCACCGGTCCCGGTCGCGATATCAAGGACTTTCCCACCCTCCGGTATCTCCAGCTGGCCAACGGCAAAGGATCGCCAGTAACGATCGATTCCGAGAGAAATCAGCCGGTTGAGAAAATCATACTGCGGGGCAATCGTCTGAAACATATCGCGAATACCCCGTCCCTTGTCACTCAAATTTGTCATAAAACACCCTGGAAATATTTTCGGATTTTTTAACATAATTACGGGGCATGAGTCACGAAAACTCTTTCCCTCTGGTTGGTATGTCTATAATGTGGATCCATCAGAAAGGAGAATATATGGCGCATCCACTGATTGTCACTGCCGCGGTCATCCGCAAAGAGGGCCAAATCCTACTGACGCGGCGGCCGGCTGGCAAGCGCGATGCCGGCAAATGGGAGTTTCCGGGCGGTAAACTGGGCCCGAATGAATCCCCCGAGGACGGGTTGCAGCGGGAGTTGCTGGAGGAGCTGAATCTGCCGGCAAGGATCGGCAAAATCTACCAGGTTGTTCACCACATTTATGACTGGGGCGCGGTCCTGCTTCTGTTCTATGATTGCCACCCTCTTTCCGACAAAATTGAAAACCGGGACGTCGCAGAACATCGCTTCGTATTGCTGGACAAACTTGCCGAATACGACATCCTTGAAGCAGACTGGCCTGTTATCAACCAACTCATCGCCGATAAACATTCCTGATCCGGATAAAATGTCTTCATATTTATAAAACACCAGTCTAACAAAACATTAAAAACCGTAAAAACTGTCGTGTTGAGTCATAAAATAAACCAATCTGTTGTATCCTTAATTTATCATTAAGAAATCAATAATCACTGAATTTCTTTTTATTTACGTTTATTTCAAGTTTATAAAAACAAATATTAAAATAACATTGACAATAATAAAACAGTGTATTATTTTCATCACTACATCAGTTCTTGTATGCAATGTTTTTATTATGCCGGAAACGGCTTGCCCCCCAAATGAGTGGATTTTGCCATCTCGGAACAAGGGCTCCTATTCTATTCAATCTGTCGAGAACGCCCTGGATGTCCTCGAAGCCCTCTGTGAAGAGGATGACGAAGTACGCATTTCCCGCCTGAGCGAAAAGCTCAAGATGAACAAAACAAGTGTATTCAGACTCCTCGCCACGTTTGAAAGCAGAGGCTACGTCGAAAGAAAGAAGGATTCCGGTAAATACCGACTCGGACTTTCGGCTTATGAAATCGGCCAAAAGCTGATTTCAAGAATGGGCCTGATCAAACACGCTCATCCGGTTATGGAACGCCTAGCCCGCAAGTTTGATGAAGCTGTCTATATTGCCGTTCCGCGCGGCGATGAAATTCTTTTTCTCGACATGGTCGACACATCTCAACAGGTCAAGATTGTTCCCCTTATCGGCAAGCGATTCCCCCAGCCAACCACGGCACCGGGCCAGGTCATTATGGCTAACCGGCCGATGGCAGCACCGGCCGAGGCAACTCCCGAAATGAAATCCCGGCTCAACCGGATCAACCAGAATGGCTATGCCTGTGAAACCGGCGGCCTCGGTGACGGCATCTGCTGTCTTGCAGTCCCCCTTTTTGCAACTGACGGGGAATTAAGTGGCTGCCTCTGCCTGGTCGGTCCTGATTTCAGAATAACATCGGAAAAAATCGAAGCGGAACTTTTGCCAAATCTCAGAGAAACCGGAAACATTATTTCCTCAAAGCTCGGCTTTCATAGTTCCTACATAACCCGACGAATCAGCTGACTACTCGCTGTTGACAAATGATGACAAAGAGGGTGATGATCGCTGACATGCACAGCGCAGGGGACAGTTTGTTCAGATGATTTCCGAAGATGCAATGAACTCGGTTTTTGTTTTGACAACCGGCTTTATCACCTGTGAGGTCTTTACGTTCAGGGACACTAAATGGCAAGAAGAACAATATTCGACTTCTTTTGGCTGTGTAGCCCCCATTGGCCTGCCTGACAGTTTCTGCCCAACTAAATCCTGCAGATCTGGAGCTGAACCGGAGCAGTCACGACCAGAGCCAACAGATAGATATTTACTGAAAATCAAATAGATGATATTGTGCGATATCAAGAATTTTGCACTTTAGCGCCGACTTAGAATAAATCAAAATGGGCCTGATCAGACATCTTAGAGACACCGAGCCTTTCTCAAGCCTGCCCGAAGATATTCTTCAGGAAATCACCGATTCAGTCGTTGAAAAGACCTTCCCGGCCGACTCATGGGTTTGTCGTGAAGAACAGCCGCCGACCGGCTACCTCTACATTATCAAAGAAGGTCTGGTCGAAATTTCCGTCCTGACCCCGGGTGGGGTCGATATGGTTGTCGACTATCGGGAAAATGGCGCTTTTTTCGGAGGCACTCCGGTTTTCACCGGCCAGCCTTACTCGGCCAGTGCCCGAACGGCGAGTGACACCATCTGTTATCTCGTCCCGGAAGACGTTCTGAAAAAAGCCGAAGGCAACTTTCCTCTCTTCAGTAGTTATTTCACCCGTATCGTCCTGTCACGGGTTCGCAAACTTTACACAGATATCGTCTCCGAACATACGACCGCTTCCGTCACCCAGATGGAGGCTTTCCCTTTCAAGAAGAGACTCTCCGAAATCATGTCAACTCCGGCAACCTCATGCCGGCCCGATGCCAGCGCCCAAAAGGTTGCCCGAGAGATGACCGAGAGCAATGAAACAGCAGTCATCGTGACCGATGAAAATGGCGATGCGCTCGGAATCATCACAGAAAATGACATTGTCCGCAAAGTTGTCGCCCCCGGCAACATCGACTGTAATTCGATTACCGCGCAACAAATAATGACCGCACAGCCATACAGCCTGCCGCCCGGCACCTACATGTATGAGGCAATGGCCTACATGATTGGTCATAACATAAAACATCTTCCGGTCATCACCGACGGCAAGGCCGTCGGCATGGTTTCATTGCATGAGCTGATGCGCTACCGTAGCCAGAAGGCGATGATGCTGCTTGGGACAATTCGTGAGCAGACGACAATTGACGGTCTGCGATCGACCAGGAAAGAGATCATCAAGGTTGCGCGGTCACTCTTATCGGAAACCCGCAGCACCCCGGAAGCGATGGAGATTCTTTCGTACATTCATCACGGTATCATCCGACGCGCTTTTGAAATCTGCCTCAACCTGCAAACCAGTGAATCGGGACCAGCACCGAATATACGATACTGCTTTCTGATTATGGGCAGCGGCGGTCGACGCGAAATGCTTTTAAACCCCGACCAGGACAACGGTTTCATCTTCGAAAACTTCCCGGACAAACAACAACCCGAGGTTGATCGGTTTTTCATCCCACTGGCTGAAAAAATTGTTAATGCCCTGAGCGCTATCGGCTATGACCTCTGTAGCGGAAAAGTCATGGCCAACAATCCTGCCTGGCGCGGTCGGGTCAGTGACTGGGAGGAGAGAATCGGACAGTGGGCATTCGATCCGGAGCCGGTCCATATCCGCAACTCCTCGATCTTTTTCGATTTTGCGCCGCTGTTCGGCGACGTTGAACTTGTTCATGACCTGCGTGAAAGCTTGAATCAGATCATTGCCGATAATCCGCAGTTGCTGTATCAGATGATGGCGCTCGACATCCGGCACAAAACTCCGATCGGATTACTCGGTCGCTTTGTCGTCGAAAAGAGTGGCCCGCACAAAAACATGCTCTCCCTCAAACTCGGCGGGACAGTCTTCCTGACCGATTGCATCAGAATGTTCGCCCTCGAGGAAGGTCTCCAGGAAATTTCGACCCTCAAGCGACTGGAGGCACTCGTCGAAAGAAACGTTTTCGCGGCTGACACGGCAGAACATCTCCGGGCGTCTTACGAAGCCCTTAACTATCTGCGTCTCAGGCACGAAATCGCCTTGCTCGAAACCGGAGAACCATCATCACACTTCATCAACCCGAACGATCTGAGCAAAACCGAACAGGATCTGCTCAAGGAATCCTTTCATGCGGTCAGTAAATTACAGGATGCAACCAAACGCCATTTCAGCCATAGTCCATTCTGATTGAACAGATTTTTCCTGATTTTCAGCATCTGTTCGCGTAGACTGTCCGGGAACAGTATCATTCTATTCCGGACATAAAAATGACAGAAAGCGAACATAACGATCCAGGCTGGGTGCCACTCACCAGACTTATTCCACACCCAGAGAACCCGACTCCGGCAACCCTGCGGACCTGGAGCCTTGTCCTTGCCGCCCGCGGCATCCCATACCGAACAATCCCGGAAAGAAAACCGCATGAAATCTTAATCCCTGAACAGTACAGCGCAATCGCTGTGCATGAAATCAGTCTTTACCGAAGAGAAAACCCCGATAACACACCCCCGGTCAAACCACTGCCGACAACAGAAAACAGGATCGCATCGATATCCATCCTGTTGCTGCTCGGCATTTTTCATAACCTGACCTATTTTCACATTTCAGGGTTTGGTTACAATCCGATCGACTGGCTCAATCTCGGCAGCGCCAACAGCAGCTTGATTTTTACCGGAGAGTGGTGGCGGATCATCACAGCGCTAACCCTGCATGCTGACGGTCAGCACCTGATGGGAAACATCCTGATAGGTGGATATTTCGTTGTACGGCTTTGTGAGATAACCGGTTCGGGCATGGGGTGGTTCCTGATCCTCGGCTCAGGGGCTCTCGGGAATCTGCTCAATGCTTTTTTCCAGTCGGGCACACACAATGCGGTCGGTGCGTCAACCGCCATCTTCGGGGCGATCGGAATTGCCGGCGCCATCAGCTCGACCCTTTCACCACGCCATTTGATACGTCAATGGCTGTTGCCCTTGGCCGCGGCCGCGGTGCTGCTTGGTCTCCTCGGCACCGGGACGGACAGTCGCACCGATGTTGGTGCGCACCTGTTCGGCTTTCTGGCCGGAGCGCTGCTCGGCATCGGTGCCGGGCTTTATCTGAGAAACAAGGGAAAGTTGACGGACGGGCGAAATCTGGCACTGGCCATTATCACTCCGGCAATTGTTGCAGCTGCCTGGATGCTGGCGCTACTGAATTGAACCGACGGGTTAAAGATTTGCGAAATTCAGCCCGGTCGGAGCGATATCGTCATTCGGAAAATTTCCGGTCTCATCGAGATACTGCTTACGCAAGCACTGATCCTGAAGCGGCCCACGACAATAGATATTGACCAGCATCGGAAAAATGGCGAGATCAAAATCACCGTGCTTTTCAAAAAATCCGCATTTTTCGTGGTTTTCACAGGTCATCGGGTGCCCCTTTCCAGATTCGCACTGAGATATTAATGTACATTAATTTCAGAAAAAATTAAACAAAAACCTGGCAGCTACCTGACCGGCAGCATGCACGACCTTCCTTATCGATCCGGGTCGATGAATTTACTGATAGAAAAACGTCGGGGCATTTTATATAATCAACTCGTTATCAATCACTTTAATGGGGCAAATAATCGGTTTCTGCCGCAGAATTATAAAGATATTTCGGCAGTATGATCTTCTGACAAGGTCTCGGGCAAATACAAGATGAGAGCCGGCCGCAACACCACCCCCCGGAATCCGAATTTTTTTTCAATGATTATTGCAAAAAAACACGAAACAGATCGGCATCGACCTATTGATATCAAAGCAGGTCATGCGCCAAAGACCGGACCGGGAAAATACGTTCACGGTTTCGCCATGGTGCTGTTCATGGCGGCATTGATGGCGACCGGCTGCACCCCCTCCCTGCCACAAAAAAGCAGTCAGCAGAAAGTGCTGATTCAGGACGGCAACACCATTGCTCAAGTGCAGAAGGAGCAGCCTGACAAGACAAACGACGAAAAAACCAATAAAAACGTCGGCACAGCCACTGCAAACCCGGATGACGGATTCGGTGGATTTGCAGAGTTTGAAGACGAATTCAACGATGACGGTCGGGTTGCGGTTTATGACCCTTTTGCCGGCTACAATCGTGCCATGACAACCTTTAACGATAAATTTTACTCGTGGCTTCTCCGGCCGGTCGCGAAAGGTTATCAATATATCATCCCGAAAATGGTCCGGGTCAGCGTCAATAATATTTTTACCAACATTTTATTTCCGCAACGTTTTATCAACAACCTACTCCAGTTCAAACTGAAAGATGCCGGCGTTGAGACCGGCCGCTTTGCTGTCAATTCAACCATCGGCATCGGCGGCATATTCGATCCGGCCGAGAGCTGGCTTGGCCTTGAATCCCGGGATGAAGACTTCGGGCAAACGCTCGGCAGTTGGGGCCTCGGCTCCGGACCACATCTCGTACTACCATTTTTCGGTCCGTCGAATCTGCGCGACACGCTTGCCCTACCGGCTGACTGGCTGCTCAATCCGGTCAGCTATATCGAAAAACCGGCGCATCGATTCGGAGCCGCAGCATTGAACCAGGTCAATTATGTTTCTTTGCATCTTGGTGAATATGAAAACCTGAAAAAAGATGCTGTTGATTTTTATCCATTTATGCGCGACGTTTATGAACAAAACCGGATCAGGGAAATAGAGGATTAATATCATGCGCCTTTTAATTAGCTCATTTATTATGATTTTGATGCTGGTGACGCCCGTGGCGGCTAATGAAGCTGATGCCGTCAGAAAAATGGCCAGCGAAAGAATA
This sequence comes from Desulfuromonas sp., assembly GCA_002869615.1. Classification (NCBI taxonomy): domain Bacteria; kingdom Pseudomonadati; phylum Thermodesulfobacteriota; class Desulfuromonadia; order Desulfuromonadales; family Desulfuromonadaceae; genus Desulfuromonas; species Desulfuromonas sp. Next base: position 23,273 of record PKUH01000106.1, read on the forward strand.
AACACTGTTATTAATCACCTGAGAGACCAGGCGATCGATAAGGAGACCCGGAACAGCCTGGTCATAAAGGCGATCAAACCTCTTTTCGATTTCAGTCAGATGGCCAAACTGAGCATGGGAAAAACAAACTGGTTGCGGATGAATAAAGCGCAAAGGGCTGAGTTCAACGACCTTTTTGTCAAACGGCTCGAAGAGTCCTACCTTGAAAAGCTCGATCTTTATAACGACGAAGAGGTCATCGTTGAAGAGGCTGAATCTGTGAAAACACGGATCCATGTTCTCACCCGCCTTGTCTCGGACAGCAACAAGATCGAAATGCTTTACAAGTTTTACAAATCAAGAGGCGGTCAATGGCTGGTCTATGATGTTGAAATCATGGGTGTCAGCATCGTTCAAACATACCGCTCTCAATTTGCCGGCATCCTTGAAAACCAGTCGGTTGAAGACCTGCTGAAGAAGCTGCGTCAGGCCGGCAGCATGAAAATCGAAACCGACAACGGCTAGAAATAAAATAGATGCTGGAAAAATTCTACCAGGCCTACGTACTGCAACACCCGCGATCGGTTTTCGTCCTGGTCACGCTGACCATTATATTTTTTGCATTCTTTGCGACCAGGCTGCAGATTGATGCATCCTCCGAAACCCTGCTGCTGCAGGGCGACAAAGACCTCAAGCTGACCAGGGAAATCAACAATCGCTACCAGACTCCGAGTTTTCACATCGTCACCTATTCGCCGCACAATGGCGAACTGTTGGCTGATGAGACCCTGCAGCAGATCAGGGAGCTGAAAAAGGACCTTCTTCAGCTCGACCTCATCGAATCGGTCACCACCATCCTCGATGTGCCGCTCCTCGAAAGCCCGCCCAGGCCGATCAACGAAGTGATCAACGACATCCCGACCCTCGAATCACCCGACATTGATAAAAACCTGGCAAAAAAGGAGTTGACGACAAGTCCGATCTACAGCAACAACCTGGTCAGCCCCGACTTCAAAACCACGGCACTGCTGGCCAACCTTCGGGTTGACGATCAGTGGCAGGAATTTGTTCGTAAACGGAATGTCTTGCGCAACAAGGAAGCAGACGGCTCGCTCACCCCGGCCGACCGGGTGAATTTGCAGCGCCTCGAAGAAGAATTCAAGAAGCATCGCGAGCAGGTTCGCGACACCGAACACCGGAATATCGTGCAGGTCCGGGACATCCTTGAAAAATATCGTGATCAGGCCGATATTTTCCTCGGTGGCGTCTCGATGATCGCCGACGATATGGTGACTTTTGTTAAAAACGACCTGAAATATTTCGGCGCCGGGGTCCTGGTCTTTCTCGTTGTCATGCTGTGGATCATCTTTCGACAACTCCGCTGGCTCATCCTGCCGGTATTAACCTGTCTTTTTTCGGTGATCGTCACCAGCGGCTTTCTTGGCATCTTCGGCTGGGAAGTTACAGTCATTTCATCAAACTTTATTTCGATTCAGCTGATTATCACCATGGCCGTGACGATCCACCTGATCGTGCGCTACCGCGAGCTGGCGCTCGAGCAGCCGGAAGAGGATCAAAAGCAGCTCGTGCTGCAAGCTGTCATGAGTATGGCGACCCCCTGTTTTTATGCCATCCTGACCACCATGGCCGGTTTCAGCTCACTCGTCCTCAGTGACATTCTTCCAGTCATCAACTTTGGCTGGATGATGACAATCGGTGTTGCTGTCTCCCTGGTTCTGACCTTCCTGATCTTCCCGTCAGTCATGATGCTGATGCCGAAAGTCGACCCCGACACTTCGTTCGAGACACGCTTCATGCTGACCAGGCATCTGGCGCAATTCACGGAGCGCCACGGCCGCAAGATCATTCTGGTCAGCTTCATCGTCGGACTGTTCTGCATCGTCGGAGCAGCGCGCCTGCAGGTCGAAAACAGCTTTATCAGCTACTTCAAGGAGAGTACGGAAATCTTCCAGGGCATGAAGGTGATCGATCAGAAACTCGGCGGAACCACCCCCCTCGATATCGTCCTCAACTTTGATTCCGATGCTGGCACGCCGGACGAGCAAGCGCCGGCGGAGAGCGAAAATGACGAGTTTGCCGAATTCGATGCCTTTGAAGACGAATTCGAGGCCGCCAAAGACCAGGCTCAATACTGGTTTACCGCCAAGCGAATGGCCGAGGTCGAACGGGTACACGACTATCTCGACAGTATCCCTGAGACCGGCAAGGTCCTCTCGCTCGCGACTATGCTCAAGGTCGGCAGAAAGCTGAACGACGGCAAGCCTCTCGACAATTTCATGCTCGCCCTGATCTACAACGAACTGCCGGAGAAGTTCCGCAAGATCATCCTGAGCCCCTACGTTTCGGTTGAAGATGACCAGGTCCGCTTCGCCGTCAGGGTTCGCGACTCACAGCCGGATCTGCGTCGTCACGAATTGATTCAGCGTATCCGCACAGGGCTGGAGAACGAGCTCGACCTGGAACCGGATCGCTTTGCCCTCGGCAGCCTGCTGATTCTCTACGACAACCTGCTGCAGAGCCTGTTCGACTCGCAGATCAAAACCCTGGGGGCCGTCATGCTGGCGCTGATGGGCATGTTCCTCCTGCTGTTCCGGTCTATCAAGATTGCCCTGATCGCCATCACCCCCAACCTGCTCTCAGTGGCAGTCGTTCTCGGATTCATGGGGTGGGTCAAGATGCCGCTCGACCTGATGACCATCACGATTGCGGCGATCAGTGTCGGCATCGCCGTCGACGATACGATTCACTACATTCATCGGTTCAGGAAGGAATTCAGCCAGACCGGACGGTATCTCGAGAGTATGCACCGGGCCCACAGCAGCATCGGCTTTGCCATGTACTACACCTCGGCAACCATCATTATCGGCTTTTCAATATTGATTTTGTCGAGCTTCATCCCGACCATTTATTTTGGGCTGTTAACCGGTCTGGCCATGCTCATCGCGCTGGTCGCTGCCCTGACCCTGCTGCCGCAGCTGATCATTCTCTTCAAACCATTTGGTCCTGAGAAGTAAATAAAAAAAGAAAAAGGATTACTGCAAAAACCGTATTCCCCTGACCACATCAATCAATGTTGCCTGCTGCCGATCCTCGCACAGTCTTCGCACCTCAGACGACGGACCTTGCCTATTGTGGTCTCGTCGACACCGATTTTTTTTGACGGTTGGAGCCCTTATCTACATTTTTGCGTTAAATCAACTAACATAATCCCCTTTTTTATTCTGTTCGAATCGGACATCTGGCTTTATTCTGATAAGCTTGCAGCTGATCAATGTTTTTCATTTAACATATCAGGAAGGATGGCAACATGAATATCGAACAATTGGTCATACTATTGATCGTTGGCGCTATCGCAGGTTGGTTGGCCGGAGTGCTGATGAAAAAACGAGGGTTCGGACTGCCGGTTAATGTCATCATCGGCATCGTGGGAGCAGCCATCGGTCGTTATCTGTTTGATCTGCTCAATATCTCGATGCGAGGTTTGGTCGGAGCTATAATCACTGCGACTTGCGGAGCCGTAGTCCTGTTGTTTGCTGTCAGCCTCATAAAGAAATGAACAAGGGCAGAGAAACCTTAAATGATGACAAAGAAAAAGGGTTACGGTAAAAAACCGTAACCCTTTGATATTATTGGCACGCGATGCAGGATTCGAACCTGCGACCTCTGCCTCCGGAGGGCAGCGCTCTATCCAGCTGAGCTAATCGCGCACGAAGGTGGATTTATACAATAACTGCCGACCTATTGCAACTGCTATCTTGGGCGATAAGACTGGTGGCGCAGCCGCCCTATTCCTCCTCCTCAAAGGTCCGCTTCAGCATCAACAGAAGAACACCGCCGACAATCAGCAAAACAATGACTATGCCGCCGAAAACCTTTCTCTGACCGAGATCATCCTGATTTGATTGCGCCCGCGCTGAAATTTCATCCAGTCGTTCCTGGAAGCTTTTGGTCTGACTGACGACCTGATCGACATCAACACTGTGAAAGATACGATGATAATCGTTACGCAGGGAGAAGAGCGCCCCCTCCATTTCATCGGTTGAGAATCCGTCATTGTGTAAACTTTTCAGTTCCGACTCGAGGTCGGCAATGCGATTATCCGTTGCCTCAAGCGCCCCCCGGATCTCGGCGGCTCGCCCATACTCGTGACAACGACTGCACGATTCGGGATTGATCAGATCAAGCGAAGCCCGCACGATCGCATGGCTGTTGTGACAGGTAACGCATTGCGGCCCACCGGAGCCCAAGGCCTGGCCATGGGCACTTTTCATGTAATCTTCCTTGATTCCGACATGGCATCGCCCGCAAAAAGCAGGAATATCCTGTTTTTCCGGAACGCCGATAAAACCACGTTCCGGGCTCATCGCCATGGCGAAATCGGTCGGATCACCACCATGACAATCGTGACAGGAGATGCCGTTTTCATGATGAACACTTGTCTGCCAAAGGCCGACAGGCTCTCCGAGGTGGCCCGGCTGGCCGGCATGACACTGAGTACAGACAGGTTCATTTTCAGCAGCAAAAAGCACGGTCGGTAAAAACAACAGACCGAAAACCAACCCGATTTTTACAATCCGCATACATTTAATTTTCATGAGTAATGCCCCCAAACTGAGATTGCGATCATCACGACAAGCATCAGGACATAGACCGTAACAAAAACCGGTCGTTTGGCCGGTCGTCGCTCCTCACCCCGGTCAAGGAAGGGCAACAGCGCCAGAAATGTCATGAGTCCGCCCTGCACAGCCAGCCCGAGGAACTTGCTCGGGAAAATCTTCAAGGTTTGATAGGCCCAGAGGAAATACCATTCCGGCTTGATATGCTCCGGCGTATTGAACGGATCGGCAGGTTCCAGGGCATCAGGGGGAATAAACAACTGTGGGGCATAGAAGGTGACCGCAACCAACGCCGCCAGAAAGAAACAGACCATCGCCATCTCTTCGGTGGTGTAATGCGGGAAGAATGGAATACCATCTTCGTGCTTCTCGTGCTTGAATTCGGTACCAACTTTTGCCGGCCGAGCCTTTTCGCCGAAAGGCGGCGTTGATATCCCGATTTTCCGGACGCAGAAGAGATGAAATCCAATCAGCCCGAGCAGACCCAGAGGGAGGACCACGACATGCAGGGCAAAGAACCGCCCCAGGGTTTGCGCTCCGACCGATGGTCCGCCGCGGGCGAACTCAACCAGTTTATCGCCGATGATCGGCACCGCTCCGGCGGCATCGGTAGCGACGGTCGTTGCCCAGAAGGAGAGCTGGCTCCAGGGCAGAAGGTAGCCGGTCAGGCAGAGGACCAGGGCAATATTGAAAATAACGAAACCGGAGAGCCAGGTCAGTTCGCGTGGTTTTTTATAAGACCCCATGAACAGAACCGACAGCATGTGCAGAAGCAGCACGACAACGATCAGGTTTGAGCCGACGGCGTGAAGATTACGGATCAGCCAGCCGTAAGGGACCTCATTAACAATAGTTTCGACACTGGCGAACGCCTTGTCGACGTGCGGGACATAGTAAATCAGCAAGAGGATTCCGGTCAGGAACTGAAGGCCGAACAGCACCAGCAAAACAGTGCCGAGGGAGTACCACTTGTTGATATTGCCCGGGACAAGATATCCGGTCGTATTTTCACGCCAGATCTCACGGACTCCGAGCCGGACATCAACCCAGTCGATAACCATATCAAAAATTTTCATAACTCCCCCTATCCGACCAGAACCTGGTCGCCTTCGAGGGCAACCGGGAAGTTTTCGAGAGCCGACGGCGGCGGTCCGGCAACAACATCACCGGCCGGTGAAAACTTGCCGCCATGGCAGGGGCAAAGGAAATGATTATCCTCAGCAATCCACTTGACGATACAGCCGAGATGGGTGCAAACGGCACTCATGGCGACAAATCGACCCGGCTCGGGTTGGAGCAGAACGGCCGGCTTGCCACGATAATCAAAGAAATGGGCAGTTCCGACGGCCACGGTCTCCCTGGCAATCTTGATTTTACCGCCGCTTCCGGATTGATTCTCGGGTGACAAAAATCTGAAAATCGGCCAACCGGCGGCCGCAGCAAGAACCCCGCCGACGCCGGTCAGCATAACCAGCAGAAACCGCCGACGCTGGGATGGCAACACAGTACGATCGTCCATTACACCTCCTCGATCAAGCAAAGACGCACGCGTGAAAAACTCTTCATTTATCCAAACGGGGGATCCCTCCTGACCAGAACTCCCGTCAAAAAACGAATATCAATACTAATTGATAATCTAGCGCTCGACAAGTCCGCGCACCGGGACCCTTATTTCGCCGAGGCTCTTGTCATCGGTTCGTATCAAAAGATACCCATTCAGATGCCTGGTCTCTTCATTAGGCCTGGCATAGGCTTCAAAAGAAACATCCTCTCCCGGCGGCAGATTCTTCGCCCCGGTGGTCGCACCGAGGGCAATATTGTTAGCGCGGATGTTTTCAATTTTGAGTGAATTATTCGTAGCGTTGGTCAGAACCAAAGGTAATTTCTTTTCCTGGCCGACCTTCACGGAACCGAATTCCAGTGTCAGAGGCGAATATCCAACCAGCGGTTTGACCTCCCCCTGCAGCATAAATCTGCCGGAAGTCTTGTTTGGCAAATTGCCGTAAAGATAGATCACCTTTTGGACGCGACCGCGAAAACGCGACGAATCAAAAGTCGCCTTGATCGTACCGGTTTCGCCGGGCGCAAGTTTTTTCGACGAAAGCAGAGCCGCCGTACACCCACAGGAACTCTTGACCCGATCAATCAAAAGCGGTTCATCACCCGCATTTGCAAAAGAAAAGGTATGGACCACCTTGTCTCCCTGAAAAACTTCGCCAAAATCGTAGGTTGACTGTTCGGCATGCAAAACCGGAGTTGCACTGACAGTTGATATTAAAGCTATTGAAAGGAACAATACCATTAACAGGCAGGTGAACTTATGACACATAGTTTTCTCCAGCAGACAGAAAATCGGGCTCGCCGAAATGAATCAACAATTCAACCATAATACAACATCAAGTCATCAGCAAGCAAACAGCTCTTCCAACTATGAAAAATTGACACAAAACGCATTACTTGATATAGAATACCGGTTTAATAATCAGCATTTGAAAGGTTCGAGACAAATATGACACCCCCCCAGCTGAAGCTGCTTTACTCCAAAGATGCAATCGCCAAAGAAGTTTCTCGGCTGGCACAGGAAATCAGTGAGGACTTTCGTGACGAAGAAGTGTTGATGGTCAGTGTCCTGAAGGGCTCGTTTTTATTTGTTTCCGATCTGATTCGCGAGGTCTCAATTCCGGCATCGATCGATTTTGTACGACTCGCCAGTTATGGCTCGGATACTCGATCTTCAGGTCTTGTCGAGATTCGTAAAGACCTCGAAATGCCCTTGAAAAACAGAAATGTCATTATTATCGAGGACATCATAGATAGCGGCCACACGATTGAAACACTCTACCACCGGCTTTCGCTGCGGGAGCCCAAAGTCCTGAAGGTTTGCACCCTGATCGACAAGAGGAGTCGGCGCGAAGTCGAATTTGAAGCCGACTATGTCGGCCTTGCTATGGATGACGGATTTATAGTCGGCTATGGCCTCGATTTTGATGAAAAGTACCGCAACCTCAATGAAATTTATCTGGTCGAAAACGCCTGATCCGTTACCGAGGAGAACCTGAGATGGTCATACAATGTTCGTCTTGTGATACCCGTTTCAAACTTGCGGACGACAAAATTAAACCGGGCGGCGTAAAAGTACGCTGTTCGAAGTGCAAGGAAGTCTTCACCGTTACGCCCCCGGAAGAAGAAGCAGCGGCGGAAGAAGAAAGTTCTCTCGACTTATCCGGCGGAGATGATTCAGCTGAAAGTCCGGGCACCGACTGGAGTGATCTCAATTCCGACAGTGAAAGCGGTGCAGAAGAGAGCTCTTCAGAAGACGAAGGCGGTATCGACTGGAGCGATATGGGTGGCGATGACGCCGCCGAAGACCAGGAGGATGAAGGGAGCAGTGACGATTTCTCGTTTGGTGATGACACATCGACCGAGACCGGTAATATCTCTTTTGACGACAACGACAACAGCGATTCAAGTTCCGTTGATTTCGGCTTCGATGAGCCCTCTGCCGAGTCTTCCGACGAAGATTTCGGTTTTGATTCACCATCATCCGATTCCGATTCGGCCGATGATGACTTCGGTTTTGACGAACCGGTCGGCGCAGGTGCACAGGACGAGTTTTCGTTTGACGATGACGCAGGTGGTTCGCCAGCCGCTTCGGTGGATGCGGCGCCTGACTTCGACTGGGATGGCAACTCGGGTGAAAGCAGCGGCGGCAATGATGACTTCGACTTCGGAGATGCCGACAGCAGCGGCGATGGCGACATGGACTTCAGTAGTGTCGCCCTTGAAAACAATGAGGAATCGCCCGCGCCCCAGGCATCGCCTCCCGAACCGGAACCAAGCTCTTTGGTCGCTGAAGACGCTGAAAAGCCTTTATCGGCAAAAGGCCCGCAAAAAAGGACCGGGGCCAAGAAATCCCGTAAAAAGAAAAAGAAGAAAAGCGGTGCAATGCGGGGTTTTCTGTTCTTTATCCTCTTCATTCTTCTACTGGCAGGTGGTCATGCCGGCATCCTCTACTGGAAAGGATACTGGAAGGGCGATCCGACAGAATTCACCAACATGGACCACAAGACGGTTCACCTTCAGCCCTATAAGGAAATCTATGCCGAGTTGACCGGCGGGAAGATCAAAAAAGGCCCGGTTGGGCAAATTTCAATCCTCGGGATGAGCGGCCGCTTTATTGAAAACATCAATGCCGGTACGATCTTTATCATCGAGGGATCAGTCAAGAACGAATTCAAGGAGACCCGGTCAGCAATCGCAGTCAGGGGTATTCTTTACGGTCAGTCAGGCAAGCCAACGATGCGCAAGAAGGTCTATTGCGGCAATATTCTGTCGGATGAGGAGTTGCAAACACTGGACATCGACACCATAGCAGAACGGCTCGACAATCAGTTTGGTGATTCCCTGTCAAATCTCGATGTATCCCCGGGCGTGGAACTCCCATACGTTATCGTATTCGGAAAACTGCCGGACAACCTGGCCGAGTTCAATGTTGAAGTCGCTGAATCGGCTCCCGGTTCGGACGAGTAGGCCGGCCTGAAATCAAACAAAAAGGCCACGCTTTTGCGTGGCCTTTTTTCTGTTGCAGAAAGCGCCGGACGATTCAAATACCCCGCCCGACAACACAAACCTGGATCAGGGTCCTTCGATAGCATCGACCGGACAGGAATCGACACAAGCGGCACAATCAGTGCAGAGCCCGGCATCGATAACGTGCTTTTCCTCGCCTTCACTGATCGCGTCAACCGGACAGGTCGGCAGGCAGGCACCACAGTTGATGCACTCATCATTGATAGTATGAGCCAACGAAATCACCTCCTTTACCTAAAATTAATTCCTTGGAATCTGTAAATCGGAACAAAGTTTAACCTACTTATGAATCTCTGTCCACAGCAAACAACATAACCGGAAAAACCTTGCTAAATCGATACTCTTCATATATCTTATTCCTTCTTTAAAACACTGTTTATTTTTCATACTGATAGGAATCTAGCACTGGAGGAGGTTGTTATTATGGATATTCTTGCATTGAATTGCGGAAGTTCTTCGGTCAAATACCAGCTTTTTGACTGGGAGAAAAAAGAGATCATTGCCAAGGGGATGGTTGAGCGGGTCACGATCGGTGATTCATTCATCATTCACGAGGTGCCGGGTCGTGATACCTATCGCGAAGAATATGAATGTCCCGACCATGAAGTCGCCATTCACCTGATATTAAAAACCCTCGCCGCAAATGAGACCGGGGTCGTCAGCAGTATGGATGAAATCTCTGCGGTTGGCCACAGGGTCGTGCATGGTGGCGAGAAGTTTGCCCGCTCGGTTATGATCGACAATGAAGTTCTCAACGCGATCAAGGAAGTTCAGCATCTGGCACCGCTGCACAACCCGCCCAACATCTCGGGGATTGAAGCGGCGCAGGCTAACCTGCCGAACGTGCCGCATATCGCAATTTTTGATACGGCTTTCCATCAGACTATGCCGGAACATGCCTATATCTACCCGCTGCCGTACGAGTGGTATGAAAAACACAGCGTTCGCCGTTACGGTTTTCACGGGACCAGTCATCTCTATGTGTCTAAACGGGCTTCGGTTCTGCTCGGCAAAGAGCCAAAGGACTGCAATATTATTACCATGCATATCGGCAACGGCGTTTCGCACTGCGCTATCAAGAATGGTATCTCGGTCGACACTTCAATGGGCCTGACTCCACTTGAAGGGGCTGTCATGGGGACGCGCTGCGGCGATATCGACCCGGCGATACCGGCCTTCATCATGGAGAAAGAGGAATTGTCGCCGAAAGAGATCGACTCGGTTCTCAACAAGAAGTCGGGTGTTCTCGGGATCACCGGTCACTACACTGACCGGCGCGACGTTCTTGAGGGGATCGAAAACGGCGACGAAAAATGCAAGCTCGCACTCGAGATTGAAGCCTATCGGCTCAAGAAATACATCGGCTCCTACTGTGCCGCCCTGGGCCGGCTTGATGCCGTCGTCTTTACTGCCGGTGTCGGCGAAATGGGAGCGGACATCCGTGAGAAAGCTCTCGAAAACCTCGAGCATATCGGTATTATTCTCGACAAGGAAGTTAACACCAGGACGATGACCCGAAAGGTAGAAACCGAGATCACGACTCCCGACTCACCGGTCAAGGTTTTCGTTATTCCGACCGATGAGGAACTGGTCTTCACCGAGGACGTTGTGGCGATCCTCGAAAACACCTATACCGATCACATGAATTTCGAGTACAGTTTCAGCAGGAAGGATTTTGTCAAAGAATAATTTCCTGCTTCCAATTGATGGTATTGAAAAGGGTCAGGCTGTTGCCTGACCCTTTTCAATACAACATGTCAAACCCTCTAGCCTTGCGCCTGCACCGCGGTAATCGCCGATACCGAAACGATATCATCGACCGAACAGCCACGTGACAGGTCATTGACCGGCTTGGCCAGCCCCTGGACGATCGGACCGACCGCCTCGGCGCCGGCAACCCGCTCGACCAGCTTGTAGCCGATGTTGCCGGCATCAAGATCGGGAAAAATGATGGTATTTGCCTTGCCGGCAACCGGCGAGCCCGGGGCCTTTTTCTCACCGACCTTCGGCAACAGTGCGGCATCTGCCTGAAGTTCACCGTCTATCTGCAACTCCGGGGCCGCTTCCTGGGCAATCTTCAAAGCTTCGAGAACCTTGTCGGCATCGGGATGGCTGGCGCTACCCTTGGTCGAGAACGACAACATTGCAACCCGGGCCTCGACTCCGAGGAAGCTCTTGCAGCTGGCGGCTGTACTGATCGCAATTTCAGCCAACGCCTGGGCATCCGGGTTCGGATTAACTGCGCAATCGGCAAAGCAGAGGACGCCGTTCTCGCCGAAGTCGGTATTATTAGTCACCATCAGGAATACGGACGAAACCGTCTTGATCCCCGGGGCGGTGCCGATCACCTGAAAAGCGGCCCGCAAAACATCGCCGGTCGTATTGTCAGCACCGGCAACCATACCGCCGGCATCGCCTTTGCGGACCATCATCGCTCCGTAAAAAAGATTATCTTCCGCGGTCAGAATTTCCCGGGCCTGGTCAGCGGTCATCCCCTTCTTTTCGCGCAACATCACCAACTCATCAACGTAGCCGCCAAGAGCCGATGCAGTCTTCGGATCGATCAGGTCAACCCCGTCAAGCGTGACCCCGATTTCCTGCGCTTTTGCTTGCAGTGCCGACGGATCACCGAGCAGAACTACCTTCGCCAGCCCATCCCCGACAATCCGGCCCGCGGCTTCGATCATCCGATCGTCATAACTCTCCGGCAGAACGACTGTCTGCAGGCTCTCCCTGGCTTTCGCCTTGATCTGGTCTACCAGATGCATAATAATCCTCCTATAAAGTAAAAGATGTTCGAATAGAACATGGTTTGAATGAGCTCCCATTTATATCCGAACCCTGATGACCGGTCAAGTCTTTCCCCCGGCAGTTTTGCATCAACTGATTTCTGGAACACTCTTGCCATAATCAGATATACTGATTACATTTATGTTAATGAATTTTCGGAATGTTATGCACTTCAGACACCATGAAAACCGGATCCTTTTGGCGTTTCTGAGCCTTTCGCTTTTACTGCATCTCTGCATTATTTTTCTGCTGCCTGATTTACAACTCATCCCTCAAGTTGAAGACAACAAGCCGGTCTATGTCGAAGTCAGGACTCCAACCAGGAGCCGCGAACTTGACCTGCCGGAGACAAAAGATCAGAGCAGGACAGAACCGGCAAAACGTCTCGGCCCGGCGGACCAGGCAGTCAAGAAAGAGCAGGCTCCGCAAGGGGATTTTATTGAGGACCGGATTCCGGCCACACCGTTGCAACCGCAACCGGCACCGACCGAGCAGCCGACTCCAGCCGAAACCGGTAAAGGGAAGCAGGTACCGATTCCGGATCTGGCACAACTGATGACGCTACCGCAGACGACTGTGCAGCGCCTCGATGATCAACTCCGTACCAAGTACCGGGCAGAAGTTGAAGAAGGCGAGAGTGTCTGGCTCGACACCGAAAAAGACTTTCTGATCTCCTTTTACCAGAGGCTGCGTTCCGGCATCTACCGGGTCTGGAACTATCCGGCTAAATCGAAAGACCGGGGTGAAGCGGGGACCTGCCTGATCCGGATGACGTTCAACCGGGATGGGACGGTCAAAGATGTCGAACTGCTTGAAACCAGCGGCTATCCGAGACTTGATCGGGAAGCGGTCGCCGCCGTCTACAAAGGTGAACCATACGGCAAACTTCCCGATGCGTACAAGAAGGAAGAGCTCAGCATCCTCGCCTTTTTCAGATACACCATGGGATACAGACCGGAGATCACCCCGTAAAAAACGCGCAGGGACACCTCCCCGAAACCCGGGAAGTGTCCCTATTTACTCCCCTTTTCCGCTACACCATGGATCGGCCATATATTGCAAACCAAAAAGCCCCGCATTGCGGGGCTTTTTGCTGATCATTTTTCTTCCGTGGGCCAGCAGAGGCATGGCTGACGGGCCGCCGTTGTCTCATCGAGCCGCTTGATCCGGGTTAACTGCGGCGCCTCGTGCAACAGCTCCGGATTGGTCTTCGCCTCTTCGGCAATCGCCAGCATCGCATCACAGAACTCATCGAGTATCTCCATGCTCTCGGTCTCGGTCGGCTCGATCATGATCGCCCCCTTGACCACCAGCGGAAAATAGATGGTCGGTGGATGGAATCCGTAATCGATCAGGCGCTTGGCAACATCGAGGGTATGGCAATCACCGTCAAGGTCCTTGTCGGAAAAAACGACCTCATGCAGGGAACGATGCTTGTGCGGCAGATCGAAGACCGGTTCCAACCGGGCGCGGATGTAGTTGGCGTTGAGAACCGCCATCTGACTGGCCCGTTTGAGGCCGGCGGCACCCATCGTCAGGATATAAGACCAGGCCCGGACCATAACACCGAAGTTGCCGTAAAAAGAGCGGAGCCGACCGATCGACTGCGGCAGGTCGGACTTGAGGGCGTAACCATTACCGTCCTTGATGATGATCGGAGTCGGCAGAAACGGCTCCAGCTCGGCGGTAATACCAACCGGCCCGGCCCCCGGGCCACCGCCGCCATGCGGAGTCGAAAACGTCTTGTGCAGGTTGAAGTGCATGACATCGATCCCCATGTCTCCGGGCCGGGCGATGCCCATTAGAGCGTTGAGGTTGGCACCATCACAGTAAACCAGGCCGCCGCCAGCATGAACAATATCGCAAATCTTCCTGATATCCGATTCAAAAAGGCCGAGGGTGTTCGGGTTGGTCACCATCAGCGCGGCGACATCGTCATCCATGAACTCGGCGACCGTTTCCGCCGTCAGGACCCCTGCCCCCTTCGACTCTATCGGCACAACCTCGTAGCCGCACAGAGACGCCGTTGCCGGATTGGTGCCATGCGCCGTATCCGGGATCAGAACTTTTGTCCGCTTGTTGCCCCTGGCTTCGTGCCAGGCGCGAATCATCAGCATTCCGGCCAGTTCACCGTGAGCCCCGGCCGCCGGCTGAAGAGTCACCCTGGCGAAACCGGAAATTTCGGCAAGCGCCTGCTGCAGATCGTACATCAGGCCAAGAGAACCCTGGCTCAGAGCTTCGGGCGTGTACGGGTGGCATTGACTGAAACCGGCAATCCGGGCCGCGGCTTCGTTGACCTTGGGGTTGTACTTCATGGTACAGCTGCCGAGCGGATAGAAACCGGAGTCAACACCGTAATTCCAGGTCGACAGCCGCGTAAAGTGCCGGACCACGTCGACCTCGGAAACCTCGGGGAAGCCTTCGACTTCATTCCGCGTCAGATGTTCGGGCAGAGAAGCTGTCGGCACATCGAGTTTTGGCAGACTGTAGCCTTTGCGCCCCGGATCGGTATGGTCAAAAATCAGCTTTTCGTTCAGTTGCAAACCACTGGTTCCCGGCCTCATGCGGCACCTCCCTTCAGGGCAGTGACAAGCCGGTCGATATCCTTCCGGCGATGCTGCTCAGTGACACAAACCAGGAAATGATTCTCCATCCCGGTAAAGAAGCGTTCCAACGGAATACCGCCGAGAACCTTGTCACCTTCAAGTCGTTCCATCAGCTCCGACAGATCCTGATCGCAGGAGACAACGAATTCATTGAAGGTCGGGCCGCTGAAGGGAATTGTGAATCCGGGAATGTCGGCGATCGCATTTTTGGCATATTCCGCCTTGGCCAGATTCTGTTCCGCTACTTCGCGAATCCCCTTTTTGCCCATCAGACAAAGATACATATTGGCCATCAGAGCGCACATCCCCTGGTTCGAACAGATGTTCGAGGTCGCCTTTTCACGCCGGATATGCTGTTCACGGGTCGCCAGGGTCAATACGAATCCGTTTTTCCCTTCGGTATCGGTGGTTGCGCCGACCAGACGGCCCGGCATCGAGCGAACGGTTTTCTGCCGGGCGGCAAAAAAACCGACCCCCGGACCGCCGAAGGAAACCGGCATACCGAAACTCTGGCCCTCGCCGATGACGATATCGGCCCCACCCTCGCCCGGCGATTTAAGCAGGCCGAGTGCAACCGGCTCCGGTACCGCCGTTACCAGCAGAGCGCCATCCTTGTGCACGGTTTCGGCCAGAGCCGAGATATCCTCGATAACGCCGAAGAAGTTCGGATACCCGATGACCAGAGCCGCAGTCTGTTCGTTGAGAGCAGCTGCGAGCGCATCCTGGTCAACCCGGCCATCCGCAAGATAAGGGATCTCCGCCAACTCCATCTCGAGGTAACGACAGTAGGTCTCAACCGTTTGTCGATATTCGGGATGTAAAGAACCGGCAAGCAGCACTCTCTTGCGTCGGGTCGCCCGGGCCGCCATCAGTACGGCCTCGGCACAGGCCGAAGCACCATCGTACATCGACGCGTTGCTGACATCCATCCCGGTCAACTGGCAGATCAGGGTCTGGTATTCGAATATAGCCTGCAGGGTCCCCTGGCTGATTTCCTGCTGGTAGGGTGTGTAAGCGGTATAAAACTCACTACGCGACACCAGCTGGTCGATAACTGACGGAATAAAATGATTGTAAGCGCCACCCCCGAGAAAAGAGAGGTACTCACTGACCGAGGCGTTCTCCGCAGCCATTTCCTGCAGTTGCCGCAGCAACTCACTTTCGGAAAGAGCTTCCGGAAGCTGCATCTGGCGGTCCAGACGAAGCTCGGCCGGCACCTCCTCGAAAAGGTCTTCAATTGATTGAACACCGATAGCTGCCAGCATCTGCCGGACATCTTCCTCGGTATGGGGGATATAGCGCATATCAAACTCCTGCTGGCGGCGATTAGCTCTCTTCTTCGACAAAAGCCTGGTAGCCTTCCGCATCAAGCAGACCATCAAGTTCCGATGAATCAGTCAGCTTGATCTTGATCATCCAGCCATCCTCGTACGGAGAGGCATTAACCAGTTCCGGGGTGTCGGGCAGTTCATCATTAACTTCAACAACTTCACCCGAAACGGGCGCATAGATATCGGAAACAGCCTTGACCGATTCAACAACGCCGAAGGATTTGCCGCATTCGACCGAAACGCCCTCCTCGGGAAGTTCAACGAATACAACATCACCCAATGCATCCTGGGCAAAATCGGTAATACCAACCGTTACGACATCATCTTCGATCGACAGCCATTCATGTTCTTCTGTGTACTTGAGATCTACAGGATAGTCCATATTTTCCTCCTGATCGTTTGAGGTTCTCGTTTATTATGCTTAATACTTAAAGTTAATTCTGCCTGAGAATTTCAGGGATTTTCGCCTCAAGGCCCAAGGTCATCAGATGGACTCCGTGGCACCGATCACGGGCAACGGAAACCATCTCCCGGGCAATTGCAACACCTTCGGCAAGCGGGTCTGAAGCCTTGTCAAGCCGCTCGATAATCGCCGCCGGAACCTTAACTCCCGGGATGTTGGCATTGAGAAAACGCGCCATCCGGGAGTTTTTCAACAACAGGACTCCGGCCAGAACAGGAACATTGAGCGGTCCGGCATCATCCATGAAATGTTCGAGTTTCTGACTGTCGAATACGGCCTGGGTCTGAAAGAACCGGGCCCCGGCCTCAATTTTTTTCCGGTACTTCTGAAACATCAGCTCAAACGGTTCCGACTCCGGATTGACTGCGGCACCGGGAAAAAACGCAGGAAGTCCCGCCAACTCCGTTCCCGACATGTCACACCCCTGCGCCAGGCTGTGTACCACCTGAAGGAGCTGTACCGAATCGAGATCAAAGACCGACCGTGCCTCGGGATGATCACCAAACCGGGTATGATCGCCCGAAAGTAACAGCAGGTTTTCGATACCGAGAGCAGCCGCCCCGAGCAGATCGGACTGCAGGGCCATGCGGTTGCGGTCACGGCAAGTTAACTGCAGAATCGGTTCGACCCCCGCTTCCGCCAATTTCCCGGCCAGGACCAGCGGGGTCATCCGCATGTTGGCGCCCTGATTATCGGTAACATTGACCGCGGCAATTCCGTCAAAAGCGGCGGCGGTTGCGAGCGCTTCGGCCACAGCAACGCCTTTCGGCGGAGCGACCTCGGCCGTCGCGACAAACCGGCCGCCGGCCATTGCCTCCTGCAATCGTGACATCAATGACTCCCGCAAGCCAAAAATCTGAGCCGGAATCGCATCGTTACTTCTTTATATTGAATCGTCCCGGCTTGCGCCGCCGGTCCCAGTGTTTCGGGGCAACCGTACGGGCAAATACCCCGGAACGCTTTTGCTTTTTCAGCCGCTCGTAAATCAGGTGCCAGGCACAATCAATCTCGTGATCGACCTCGCATCGCCCCTCTTCCATGCCACCGCAGGGACCATTCAGCAAGCCCTTGGAACAATTGGTCACCGGGCAGATCCCGGCGGTATCATTGATGATGCAGTCACCGCAGAGTGAACATTTCTCCTCATACTGGCCAAAGCGTCTGATATTACCGAGAAACAGTGAATCGAGACCGCCGATCACCCGTTTGTCACTACTTGCAGAAATCGACTGGATGCCGGCGCCACAGGAGAGCACCAGCAGGGCATCGGCATCTTCGACCGCCTGCTTGTGATGACGCAGATCACGACCGGCCCGCATAATATGGCAAGCCTCATCGATAACAACACTTCCGGTCACATCACATTGAACCGCTTCAAGCCATTCCTGCATCTGAAAGACTTCTTCCTCGCCACCCGATTTGCACGCCGTGGCGCAGGCCCCGCACCCGACCAGGAAAACCCGTTCGGCCCCGTCGAGAGCGGCGAGCAGTTCTTCGTTATTTTTCCGACTGCTGATAATCATTGAGTCAAGACTAGCCCATGGCGGCGAGGCGACGCTTGGCCGCTTCAACCGTGTTATAAAGGAGCATGGTAATCGTCATCGGACCGACACCACCCGGCACCGGGGTAATCGCACTGGCGTGGCGGCTCGCACCTTCGAAATCGACATCACCGACCAGTTTTTTCTCGCCCACCCGGTTGACACCGACATCGATAACGACCGCACCATCCTTGATCCAGTCACCCTTGACCATCTCCGGCCGGCCGACCGCGGCAATAACAACATCAGCCTGGCGCACCTTGTCAGCCAGATCACGCGTACGCGAATGACAGATCGTCACCGTCGCATGTTCTTCGAGGCACATCAGGGCCACCGGCTTGCCGACAATATTGGAACGGCCAACGACGACGACCTCTTTCCCCTTGAGATCGACACCTTCAGCCTCAAACATCTTCATGACCCCATACGGAGTGCAGGGTTTGAACAGGGCGTTACCGGTCGCCAGGCGACCGACGTTGTACGGATGAAAACCGTCGGCATCCTTTTTGGGTGAAATCGCCTCGAGCACTTTCGCTTCATCGATCTGGTCCGGCAGTGGCAACTGAACCAGAATGCCGTCGATCCGCTCATCATTGTTCAACTCGTCAATCAGGGCGAGAAGCTGCTCTTCGCTGGTCTCGGCCGGCAGTTTATGCTCGTCGGAGAAAATGCCGCACTCCTCACAAGCCTTCTCCTTCATCGAGACATAGACCCGACTGGCCGGATCATCACCAACCAGAACCACAGCCAGCCCCGGAGTCACCCCTTTTTCCTTCAAGCCGGCAACATCATCCGATATTGCCCCTCGCAGATTCCTGGCGATCTGCTTGCCATCAATTATTTGCGCCATAATCCTAGATAAGACTCCTTTGAAAATGAACACCAAATATAAACAGATATAAGAGAGATTGTAAAGATGATAGGCAAGCCGGAACAAGCTTTTTGAAAAGAGCGGTTTGTCAATTTAAAAGAGAGTCTTTTGATGCAAGCTTCCGGGCGCGTCAACAGCTGCATTGAACAAAGAAAAAGCCCCGGGATTCCGGGGCTCGAAACGTACCTAGAAAATGGTAAACATCAACCTACTCGTTTGCCGCCTTGGGACAACCGGCGCAGGCCGGGCTCTTCTCGGAAGAGTCGCAGGACGGCTTTGGGCCATAACCCTGATCATACCAGCCATCGCCCTTGAGGGTAAAAGCTGTCTGGGAAATCAATTTCTGCACACTGCCGCCACACTCACGACATTCGGTGAGCGGTGCATCGGAAAATTTCTGGCGGGCTTCAAAAACCAGATCACAAGCGCTGCATTTGTATTCGTACATCGGCATGGTATTCAATGACCTCCATAAAAGTTCGGCGATAATCTAATAACTTGGCTCTGTTTTGTCAAGCCAATGAAGTAAAAAACAGGGCTAACGACGACATACCGCTTGCACAACAGCTGAAAAAACATTAATTTGAGGTAATTCTGATGCTTGATCTGTCGAATAAATTATGCTATTTTCCGTTGAATATCAACAAATTATACAATTGTCAGTTGCAATTACAACTTCCGGCAGGAGGGAAAGATGATCCGTAAAGTTTGTACCATACTTATTATCCTGATCTGCGTCACCGCAACTTCAGCATTCGCATTTGACCAGGACTACAGAAAGTACCTGACCCTGGGTGGTGGCTTCACTTTGATGCAGGAGACCGATCAGAACCATGACGATTCGGTCACCTTTGTTAACCAGCCACTAACTATCAGCTCCGACAAGGGATTCAACGGTTTTCTCGCAACCGGCATGTCTTATGATGCCGGCCGGGTTGAGTTCTCACTGCATTACAACCAGGCAGAGTTCGAAGAATTCAAAGACTCTCTCGGGGCAACGACCAATCTTGAAGGTAATCTGAAATTCGTCTCATTTCTGATGAGCGTTTTTTGGGAATTCAACAAGGACGGCATCATGTCTCCATACTTTGGTGGTGGCATTGGCGCCTGCCATATCAAGATGGATGATTCAACCCTCGGCGAGAACCGGGATGGTGCTGCCGTTATTCAGCTCGGTATCGGCCTGAATTTCAATATCAGCGAGAACCTTGAGTTAGATCTCGGCTACAAGGCTATGAGCGTCGTGGAGCCGAACCTCGGACCGATCAACCCGAGCTACCTGACAACGCACAACGGTAATCTTGCTTTCCGCTTCCTCTACTAGTCGACATAAAACAATATGAATTTTCTGACGGGCAGCCATAACAGCTGCCCGTTTTTTATGAGAGAGCTCTCACGACCGTTGACAACCCGTTATCGAACATGCTACCTCTTGAATTCAGCTTTTTGAATATTAATTATACTGGGAGTAGTTCGTAGTCTGGTGACGCGCTCGGTCTTCAAAACCGATGGGGGGCGTATCCCGTCCCCGGTGGGTTCGATTCCCATCTGCTCCCGCCAATAGAAAAGGAAGCATTGTTATGCTGCCACCGAAACAGCACGAAAAGTACTGCAACTTCTACGATGCGGTCCGTGACGAATCGAACCTCGACAGGAAAACGACCATCCTGGTCGGGCTCGCTTCGGCCATGGCGATCGGCTGCGAACCATGAATCGAGCACTACCTTGGCGTTGCCAGGGACGACAACATCTCGAAAGAAGAAATCGGCGCCACCCAGGGGATTGTCATTGCGGTCGCGGCCGGCAAGGTCAATGCCCTGATGAAAAAAGCCGAAACGAATTCAGAATAGCTGAACTTCCATTCTACTCCGGAGGTGAAGATGTCTGACCGCCGGAACCTGCTCAAAACCCTCCCTGCCATAGACAAAATACTGCACGCGCCCGAGATGATCACGCTGGCCGAAACCTGCCCGCACGTGCTGCTGGTTGAAGCAGCTCAGCGGACGGTCGATGACTTGCGAAGACAGATTCTCGATGAAAAAATGCCGGCACCGGAGTGCACGCCTGAAATCGTTGCCAAAAAAGCGCTCGCAATTGCGGAAAAGCTGAATACTCCCTCACTGCAGAAAGTGATCAACGTTACCGGCACCCTGCTCCATACCAACCTCGGGCGAGCCCCGCTCTGCCAGGCAGCCCTTGCGGCGATGCAGGAAGTCTCGGCCGGGTACTCGAATCTCGAATACGATCTCGATGCCGGTCAACGGGGCAAGCGCTTCCGCCATGTCGAAGACCTGATCTGCCGCCTGACCGGGGCCGAGGCGGCGACGGTGGTCAACAACAACGCCGGTGCCGTCCTGCTGGCGCTTGCCGCCCTTGCCGGAGAGAAAGAAGCGCTCGTCTCCCGCGGCGAGTTGATCGAAATCGGCGGTTCGTTCCGCATCCCCGACATCATGGCGGCCGGAAACGTCAGACTGGTCGAAGTCGGAACCACCAACAAGACCCATCTTGAGGACTACCGCAGGGCGATCACAGCCGATACGGCGCTGATCCTGAAAGTCCATACCAGCAACTACCGCATTGTCGGATTTACCGAAGCGGTTCCGGGCAGCGCCCTGGCCGACCTCGGCCGGGAAAAGGGCGTCACTGTACTCGAAGACCTCGGCAGCGGACTGCTGATCGATCTGTCAGATTACGGCCTGCCGCCGGAACCGACAGTCGGTGAAGCGTTGAAGACCGGGATAGATGTACTGACATTCAGCGGCGACAAGCTCCTCGGCGGACCGCAGGCCGGTATTATCGTTGGCCGCAAAGAGTGTATTGAGCGGATACGCAAACACCCGATGGCCCGGGCCCTGCGTATCGACAAGATGACCCTGGCGGCGATCGAAGCGACCTTGCGTCTTTACCTCGATCCGGAGCAGGCACTGCGCGAAATCCCGACCCTGCGGATGCTGGCGCAGCATGATGACCAGTTAAAGGTAAAAAGCGAGCAGCTGATCGAGAAACTAATGAAAGAACTGAACGGGGCATGCAGCATGGAATTAATCTCGACACTGGCTACGGTTGGCGGCGGCGCCCTGCCGCTGGCCGAGCTTCCCGGCTTCGGTATTGCCCTCAAACCGAAAACGATCTCGCCGAACCGGCTGGCCGAAAACCTCCGGCAGTCGATACCACCGGTTATCGGCCGGATCCAGAACGAATATTTCATTATCGACCCACGGACTCTAGCCGTAGATGAAGAGCCCCTGCTCTGCCAATCTCTGGCGAATGCCTTAAGGATAACCGACTGACCATGGCGCCGCCCGAACGACACCATATTATCGGCACGGCCGGTCATGTCGACCACGGCAAAACCGAATTGATCCGGGCCCTGACCGGGACCGACACCGATCGCCTGCAGGAAGAAAAGGCGCGCGGCATCTCCATCGATCTCGGCTTTGCCCCGTTCAGACTTCCGGACGGCTCGGTGGCCGGTGTCGTCGATGTTCCGGGTCACGAACGTTTTATTCACAATATGCTCGCCGGCGTCGGCGGAATCGATCTGGTGCTGCTGGTTATCGATGTTCAGGAAGGGATCATGCCGCAAACCCGTGAGCACCTGCAGATCCTCGAACTGTTGCAAATCCAACAGGGAATCATTGTCCTGACCAAGTGCGATCTCGCCGAAGATGACTGGATCGATATTGTCGAAGAAGAGGTCCGTGAAGAGCTACAGGAAACATTCCTCGAACATGCTCCCTTCTGCCGGGTTTCGTCAATCAGCGGCAGCGGCATTGCGGAGCTGAAGGAGCAGATCGCCAAAATCCTCAGGCAGGTCGAATCGAAGGATTGCGATGGCCCCCTGCGCCTGCCGATTGATCGCCATTTCAGTGTCGCCGGTTTCGGCACCGTTGTCACCGGCACCCTGCTCTCGGGCCGCATCAACACCGGCGTTACCACCGAGCTGCTGCCGCCCGGAATCGAAGCCCGGATCCGTGAAATTCAGGTGCATGGCAAGAAGGTCGAGGCCGCAGCCGCCGGGCAGAGGGTTGCTCTAAACCTCGCCGGCGTTGACCGCGCCAAGTTGAAAAGGGGAGCGGTGATCGGTACGCCCGGAATCTTTGAACAGACCGAAATGATCGACGTCCGGCTCAACCTTCTGCCGGGCGCTCCGCGGACTCTCAAGTTCCGTGATCCGGTCCACTTTTACCTCGGTACCGCCCGGGTCGTTGGAATCGTAGCCCTCCTCGACCGCGATGAACTCAAACCTGGTGAAACCGCCATCGTTCAGATCCATCTCGATCGGCCCCTGGTCGCCCATCGCCAGGATCGATTTATCGTCCGTTCCTATTCGCCGATGACCACCATTGGCGGCGGCATGATCATCGATCCGGGACCGGCCAAGCACAAACGTTTTCGTGATGAGGTCATGCAGACCCTCTCCGAGCTCGAATCGGGTGAGACCTCGTTCCTGTTGCAGAAAATCAGTGAACTGACCGGCCCGAAAGTCAAGGAGCTTGAGCAGGCCTCCGGCCTCGGTCGGGAAAGGATCGAGGACCACCTCGAGAGACTGGCAGAAGATGGCACGGTCATCCGGCTTGGCGATCAGTGGTTGACCGGAGAGACGGTTCGCGCCTGGGAGCGACTGCTGCTTGAACGATGCACCCGGTTCCACGCGGACAACCCGCTCCTCAACGGCATTCCGCTGGCAACCCTGAAAGGGATTTTGCCGCACCCCCTGGCTGCCAAGGGGTTTGATGCACTGCTCAACCGGCTCGAAGAGCGTGGTGAGCTGACGCGGCGTCTCGACAACGCGGCTCTGCCCGGTTTCCGGCCGGAACCATCACCTGAGCAAAAGAAAAACATCGACGCCATCCTGAAAAACTACGAGGACGCCGGGGCATTAGCCAAAAACCGGACGGAAATGCTGGCCCGGCTCAATCTGAGTGAAGCCGAGGCAAACGATTGCCTGGGCTACCTGTTTGCCGAAGGGCTTTTGATCCGCTTGAATGACGAAAACTTTTTTCATCATAAAACTTTTGATTTCGCCATCTCGCTGCTCCGTGATAAATTTGCCGATAGAGAGTTCAGCCTTGCCGAGTTTCGCGATGAACTCGGCAGTGCCCGCAAGGCGGTCCAGGCTTTACTCGAATACTTTGACGCGCAGAAATACACGATGCGCAAAGGTGATGTCAGGGTCGCATGGAAACTGCCCGAAAAAACTTAGCCAAACGAGGATGATAAATGTCTGGACAGGTCAAGTTGACCAGCCTTTCACGCACCAGTGGTTGAGCCGCCAAACTGGCCCCCGAGCCGCTGGCGCAGGTGCTGCGTCAGTTACCGAAAACTGAAGATCCCAATCTGTTGACGGCCGGGATTCTCTTTGCCGACGCCGGAGTTTACCGGATAGCGGACGATTGCGCCCTTGTCCAGTCGGTCGATTTCTTTACGCCGATTGTCGATGATCCGGCGACCTTCGGCCGCATCGCCGCCGCCAATGCCCTGTCCGATATCTATGCGATGGGCGGCAAACCAATTACGGCCCTCAACATGGTCGGCTTCCCGAAATGCCTCGATCACGGCATTCTCGTCGAGATCCTCAAGGGGGGGGCTGAAAAAGCCGCCGAAGGGGGAACCATTATCGTCGGCGGCCATACCGTAGAAGACGATGAACCAAAATACGGCCTGGCAGTGACCGGACTGATTCACCCCGACAGCATGATCACGACCGCTGGAGCCCAGCCGGGCGACGTTCTGATTCTGACCAAACCGCTCGGTACCGGCATCCTGGCAACAGCACTCAAGGGCGAGGTTCTCACCGAGGTGGATATTGCTGAAGCGATTGCCGGGATGGAATCTCTCAATCGCGATGCATCCGAAGCGATGCTGGCCGTCGGAGTCAATGCCTGTACCGACATTACCGGCTTCGGTTTTCTCGGTCACGCCATCGAAATGGCTGAAGCAAGCTCGGTCTGCATTGAAATTTCAGCCGAAAAACTTCCGGTCTATCCACGCGTCCGCGAGATGGCTGCGATGGGGATGATCCCGGCCGGCAACCGGCGGAACCGCAACTATTACTGGCCGAAAGTTCTCGACGGCCACGTACCGACAACCGACATCATCGACCTTGTCTCCGATCCGCAGACCTCGGGAGGGCTGCTGATATCGGTTGCCGCCGACAAAAAAGAACAATTGATCCAGCTTCTTGCCAACAAAGGGGTCGATGCCCGCATCGTCGGCGTTATATCATGCGGACGGCCGGGAACGGTCAGAATCGAGTAAAGACTTCACCTTTCATTATTGAGAAGAGCTGCTTTTGCCAAGCCTGAGGTAGGCGAATTGTTGAGCCGCGTACAAATCCCTGTTCATTCCTGATGTCTGCTCCATAAATGCAATATCCTTCAAAACATCCCGATAAATCACTGACCTGTTTTTAATTTCAGGTAATTTAGAATTGGGGAACGCGTTTCTTCTTAGAAAAACCATGGAAACTTCGTCATGGTAAACAAAACTCCACTCAGGAGTTTGCCATAAATAATCTGTTAATTTGTACAACTCACCGGTAAAAGGGTTTAGTCTCGGAACCAGGATAATATCAATCTGATTTGAATCCAGAATCCTTTTCGTTTTATCAGGCAGCCACAACACACGCGTATAGGCGTCGAAAAGACGAAGGTTCAAACTTCTGCCATCGATAAATGTGACAAGCTGTCCCGGTGCATGCCATGCCAAGTAGCCCCCCCAATTAAAATGGTTAAAAATATTTCCTGACAACTCATGGGATTGCAAGAATGCGACAGCTTCTTCCGGGAACCGTCTTTCATTCACAGGGTTTTCCGACAACACACGGTAACTTTCCGAAACCTGGCGTACAGCCTGCCACGCCAGGAGGACTATCAGTGACAGGGTCACTCCGGCAGTAAATACTTTCAAGGTATTATTCTCACGACGCCTGATTTCATACTTATCAAAGATGAAAACGACAAAACCACTGATGAAAAACGGAGCGTAACGAAAAGCCGTCGTACTGACGAGAAACAAAAAAGAGACAATGGCGAGTTTGGTTAATGATATTTTCAGTCTGTTTAAGAACAGAATTGCAATAAAAAGGAAAAGAGCGAAAAAATATGGCCAGTAGACCAGAATATCTCTTTTCGCAAGAACAAAGGGCGACAGGTATTCCGATGATTTCTGTTGAATCAGCCCCCCTTGGGACTGGATAAACTGCATGTAAATATTGAGTCCGTTCGGATTAAGGAGAGTTGAAAAAATTGCAAGAACGATAATCCCCCATAAAATCATGAGTCTTTTTTTAGGGTTGCCGCTGTGAAGTATACTACCACTTTCAAATACAATGAAAAGAGCGAGAACAGCAACCCCAAGGAGAAAACCACCGTGCAGGTTGGCCCATAGCAGCATAAACGGTGGAAGGAGTATTGCCGCTCGCAAATTGTATTGCTTCTTTTCATCCATCTCCGCAGAAAAACCGACTGCTGCCAGGAGTATGAAAAATATTGGGACTAATAGCAAAGTCAAATGATTCGGCCTCAGACCGGGAACATAGACCAGCCCCCATCCCAAAAGCAGTGAAGCTAGGATCGCGACTTCGAAGCTGATATTACGGATGCGGAAATATAAAAAGGTAACAACAATGGGTAAAGAGATGAGGACAGCGCGAAAGATAACCATGCCCTGTTCAGCACTAAAGATGAAAACCTTATAAAGTATAATCTGGGAAAGCCAATAGCCGTTCAGAATTATCTCACGATCTGGAGAAATAGCTCGACCGGCCAGACCGAAAGGATCATGATTCAACAGGGATCCGGTTTGACAGATATGCCGTCCTGTCGCGAGATGCCACCAGATGTCGATGTCCGAGATCGGTTCAATAGCTAAGATGAAAAAACTTGCAGTAACGACTATCAGGCCGACCACCTGGAGAGGGTGATTGATCTGGCTATATTTTCCAATAAGCTTTTTCACCTGAAAAACCTTGTAGATCCTATAGTTAGATTATTAGTGGAGAGATTTCAGAGATCCCCTGTTAATTTCTGAAGCCTGAACAATTTCGGATTCAGGATTTTGACACATTCAACAATATCCTGCAAACCCTGTTCATCAACCCTCTCTTCCTCATCTTTCCCTTGAAACCAGGCATACCCTTTCGGCAATTCAGAGGGTCGGCCGCCGCGCATCAACATTACGTCAACCATCTCGTTCACCCGACCCTCTGCTTCCCAGGGATCACGATAATCATATTGCCGAGCGATAATGTTGAGCATCAAACCATTCGGAAATTGCGCCCGCACCTCGAACGAATATTCGCGCGGCGCGCTGTAATTATCGGTTCGGCCACTGCGCGACATCGCCCGGGCACCGGCCGCGTCAAGCATTTCCTTGACCGTCTCCTCGGTCATCGGTTTTTGTTCGGTCATTAACAAATTCCTTTTCTAAAAATAAATTCGCCAGCAGGCCGCGAAGAAAAACAATCTCAATAGACACACCTTTTAACGGAGAGACGCGAAGGTGGAGAGGGAATCCACACACACAAAAAATTCAGTATTCGATCTGACGCTTGATAACTCGTTTCCTGTTGCCTCTACCTCTCTCCGCCTCTCCGTTAAATGCCGTGAGTTTTAATAACTTCTTGGTGCCTTCGTGGCAAACACGCCTGTCATTTATCACGTGTGCAGTCGCAGCTCCACTCCCCAGTCGGCCGGTTTCTGGCCATCGATGGTCAGAGCCCAGAGGGTCGGGAACTCCATCGTCTCCGGGACAGGACCATAACCATCGGTCAGATAGATGACGGCGGCCGGTTGCGGCTGCATGGTTCGGGCATATGCAAAAACCGGGCGCAGATCGGTAAACCCGCCACCGGTCACGACTTCAGCAACCACATTACTGCCGGTGAAAGAATCGACCTTCTGAATGCGGCTGTTGGCATAAAGAACCGTGATCAGGCTGTCGCGGCTTCTGGCGATCTGCAGCAGTTCGCGGGCGAACGCTTTCCGCAATTCGAGAATATCAGTCGACTCACTGGTATCGATACCGACCAGCAGATTCAGGCGCTTTTTCTTGCGAACTCCCGGGGTACTGTGCGAAAAACGCCGATGTTGGCGTTTCCAGGTTGACTGTATGCCGACCCGTCCGGCGGTCGCGACAAACTGGCGCAGAATTTCTCGCCACGGAATGGCCGGTGGGACCAGCCAGCCTTCAACCAGTTGTTGGACATCGGCCGGCACCTCGCCGCCACTTTTCCGGTGCGCATCAACGACCATATCGCGAACGGCCTGTTCCGCCAGGCGCTCCGGTGTCGAGCCGGCATCATCCCAGAGGCTGTGGTCATCAATGGTACGAGGAGCAAAGGACTGCGCCGAAGTGCTTTCCCTTTCCGGGCCGTCAGCGCTTTCCTTTTCAGGGGTGGCCGTACCATAGCCATCGCCGCGCAGGTTGCCGGTATCGAATTGTGGGGTCAGCAGGCGGGCATACTCTTCGGCGGCCCGACCGGGTTCGAGGCGAAAACGGTCGGGTTGCAGAGCTTCGGCCGGCAGGTTGTCGATGGTCGGGTTGATCGCCAGGTCGGTTGCGACATCCCAGGTCAGCGGATGAAATATTCCACGGCGAAACGGGTGCATGTGCAGGATATGTTTGAGTCCGTGCTCAAGAAGAGCCTGCTGTTCCGAGTTGCTGAATTGAAGAAAAGGTTCAGGGTTGATCGCCAGCAGGGGAGTGCCATTGCGCACCGTGGCGCCGAGGCAGCCATCGGTCGAAGTCAATTCACGGCGAAAGTTCATCAGGAAATGCCCGTAAAAAGGCTTTTCCTTCAACAGGCGGATGACCGAATTCTCGAGCGCACGTTGTCCATTCTGCTGCAATGAGGAGAATTCAGCCATAGCGGTCACCGATCAGGAAGCCTCTTCGCTGATCGCACTGATGGCGTCGAGTACCAAGGCATCGTGTTCATCCTTGCAGAGCAAAGCTGCTACCTCCGGGATCTTGACCAGTGACTTGACCAGTCCGAACCGGGCGTCACGCGGCAGGACCGCGATGTAAGCGACCAGATGTTTCTCACGCACCGGGCTGAGGCTCGGCTCCAGTTGCAGGGTCGACACCAGGTCGTTCATGGTCACCGCCTGGGCATCATCACGCTGGGCAACAACCCGGGGTTCGACCTCCGGCCAGGTATCGAGGACTTCATTGGCGCTAACCGGCCGTTCGCTTTTTTCACGGCACCAGCGCAGGAAGCTGACCGCGGCTTCCTGGCCAACGATGCCGGCATAGACTTCCATTTCGAGTTCGTCAGCAAACCGGCACGACCTGCGCAAGGTGCTGACCATCTCCCAGGCCCGCTCGCTCGGTTCCATCTGCATATCGAGTGGCGCCCCCTGGCGCGCCAGGAACTGCGGCTGGCCGGAGAGAAACTGCCGCACCGATTCATCGAAATCCTGTTCCCGGGCATAGTCGGCCCAACAGCGGTAATCGGTTTCAACGTAAAGCATCACCATCCGGTCGAGCAGGGCCCGGTCGAGAGTCGCCACCTGGTAGCTTCCATCCGGCGGGTTGATCGAAACGACAACCTTATGCTTCGGGTGCAGGGTGTGGGTATGTAAAGCTCGACACCTACCCGCCAGCGGCGGCTCGACGAACTGGAAGATCGCCTGCAGGGTATCCTCCTGCTGGGCCCGGTTGAGCTCATCGCAGTGAATGATGGACGCTTCGTTCTCATCATCCGGCCACCACGACGGCCGCGACCAGTACATGACCTTGCCCTCGCGATACGGGATGCCGACCAGGTCGCCAACCTCCATCTGGCCGAGGCGGAGAGAAACATATTTCCGACCAATCTCGTTACAGACCTGGAGGATTCCGGCCGATTTGCCGACTCCGCGGTGACCTACAACACATGGTGTGAGCTCGGTGTGAAGAATGATTTCGTGAAGAACCGATTTCATTTGTGCAATATTCATTTTGAGGGTCCGTTGATTGTTGACAAACAGGGTTATCAATTACCATATCAAGACGAATGACGCAACCAACCAGAGAAAGCATCAATAATGATTATTATCTCTGGCAGCCTTGTCAATTTACGTTTTTTGGTACCGTGATTTAACACATATTAATTTTGAGTTCATGCCAAGGCTCGTATCATAATCCATTAGCAAAAAGATTAAACATGACTCCACGCCATAAAGTTCTATGAAATCAATTGCTTACAAAAAAAACACGGCCAAATCCCTAAACTGACAATAAAGTTCTGATTTTGGTATATTGCTTGCTAGTTATTTTCAAACGTGGATTCCTATATATCCATATCCATGAAATGCCGGTCTTATCTTCCCTGCAGAACCTCAAAGGCTGCAGACTGATGGGGTTGAAGGTGATGCTGGCCAACAGACAAAAGGAGAAGAAGGTATGAAGAAGTTTATTGTCCTAACCGCTGCTCTGGTTTTTATGAGCAGCAGCGCTTTTGCGCTGATTGCCAACTCCGGTCATGATTTCACCGGAACGTTTACCAATGACATCTGCGCACCGTGCCATGTTCCTCATAACGGAACAACTGGTGTCGGACCACTGTGGTCACACTCATCGGCTACCGCGACTTCGTTTACCATGTACTCGAACGCAACCATTGATATGACCATCGCAGGCTCTCCGCAAGCTGAATCTCTGGCATGCCTGAGCTGCCATGACGGCGAGACAAACCTCGACGACTTCATCGGCAGCGCCACTACCGGCACTACAATGACCGCAGGTATTGCTGCAAACCTCGGCACTGACTTGAGTGATGACCATCCGATCAGCATTACCTACGATACAGCTCAAGACGCTGCTTACAATACGATCGCCAATGCTACAGCTGATGGCATCGTTTTCTACTGCGCTTGTTCAAATCAGGTCGAATGTGCATCTTGCCACGATGTTCACAACTCGTTTGATGTTGCTCCGCTGCTCCGTTTCTCGAATGCTGGTAGTAACATGTGCTTGGCCTGCCACATTAAGTAATTTTGCCTGGCTTAAGTAAGTAACACCTGATACTGGCGATCGGAGCTGCAGGTCTGATCGCCAGTTTTCTTATTGATCTTCCTTTCAAATTTACAGATAATCAGATAACGAACAAGTTCACAAATTATTTCTCTTTTTCTATAAAGGATAAAGGGTACAGACAGTGAAATATCGAGCACATAAAACATTAACCAGCAGCTTTTGCAGGGTAATAATCGTTTTTTTATTATCGAGCCTGATGTCGGCTTGTGCCACCAAACCAGTGGAGTATACGCTCTTCCCACCGGAACCAGCGGCGCCGCGCATTCAGTTGCTTAAGCAATTCCATAACGGCTCGACCCTTAAAGAAGACAACAAGCTTTTTGATTTTATAATTGGGGATACCGGATCTGATTCCTTATCAAAAGCTTTCGGCCTCACCTTTAAGGACGGTAAGCTTTTCATCGTTGATTCCGGTAAAGCATCCCCTAGTTATTTGATAGTCGACTTTGATCTTTCCACAATGGAGAGACACGCCGGACAGCTTATAAAGCCAATTCATATATCAATAGACGCTGAAGGTAACCGTTATATCTCCGACACTGTTAACAGAGCCGTGATAGTATTCAATCAAAATGATAAATATCTCAGAAAAATCAAATTAGATGAAAAGAATTTTTGGCCAACCGGTTTGCAAATAATAGACGACAGACTTTATGTATCAGACCTAAAAGCCAACCTGATCAGGGTTTTCGATAAAGATACCGGTAAGTTGCTGAACACCTTTGGCCAGAATGATCGACTTGGCTGGCCGACCTCAATTTCCCTGATGCCGAATGGTAATCTTCTTGTCACTGAAACACTCGCAGCTGCACTTCGCCTCTATACAAAGGATGGTACTTCGATCAAACAAATTGGTTCTCCCGGAGACCGGGCCGGTAATTTTGCCCGACCAAAGGGGACCGCGGTCGATAAAAACGGAAACATCTATGCTGTTGACGTCGCTTTTCAGAACGTCCAGATTTTGAATACCGATGGTGACCCACTCATGTACTTTGGTTCGACCGGTGACAACAATTCTCTCTGGATGCCGGCCGGCATTGCGATCAGTTACGATGTCCCCGAAGCATTGAAAAAGCTAGCTAAGCCTGGATTTAACATTGAATACATCATTGCAGTATCGAGCCAGGGCGGCCCACATATGTTGTCCAAAATTTCGGTTTACGGTTTCGGCAAGCAAGAAGGCATCGATTACAGCAAGGATGGTGACTAAAACTTAACCTTCTGATTTACTACATACACCGCACCTTACACACCCCGCCACACAGCGGGGTGTTGTCGTTTCAGCCTTAGCGGACTGATACTCACGCCAGAGATATTTTTTTTGCACGCGACTATCGAGGAGATCCCAGGGAAAATTTTCGTTTTGAGTTCTTTCTTGATGCAACAAGGATTCATAGTCGATTCCAGACTCCCGACAGACCTTTTTATATTTCTCACCGCTGGCGATTCTCTTTATCAGACCGGCCAACCGCCGGTCACCGCGCGACAGAAGCGCCTGCAGAATCGCCTCGCGTGGTGACTCGAAGGAGACCACGACGTTCGGCAGGCGGCCGATTGCCGAACGGATCGCCTTGATCTTTTTTTTTAATTCCGCCTCGGTCGCCATCGGTGCCCACTGGAACGGCGTGAACGGCTTCGGTACGAACGGGTTGATTGAAAGATGAATCGAGCCGAGCCAACCCCGCTTTTTGCCGGCTTCAATCCAGACCGTCCGGATCGCTGCGGTGAGATCGATAATCGCCGTAATATCGTTCTCTTCCTCCAGCGGCAGACCGATCAGGAAATAGAGCTTGAGATTCGGGATGCCGGCCCCGGCGATGCGCTTGACCGCTTCAAGTATCTGCTCCTCGGTGACCCCCTTGTTAATGACTTTGCGTAACTTCTCACTCCCCGCCTCGGGCGCCAGGGTCACTGTTTTATGACCCGAAACCTTGAGCGCTTCAATATCGGCTGTAGTGATCGCATCGAGCCGTAATGACGCGACCGAAACGGCCCCTCCGTGATCGAGGATGTACTGTTCAATTTTGGCCAACTCCGGGTGGTCGCCAACCGCCGGGCTGACCAGTCCCTGCTTATCCTGCCAGCAGAGCCCGGCATCGATCTGACTCTTTAAACTCTCCAGGCTTCGGGTACGCGGCGGCAGAAACAGGAACCCGGCGGCGCAGAACCGACAGCCACGTGAACAGCCGCGCGAAATCTCGGTCAGCGCCATGTCGCCGAATTCGGTAGCGGTCGTCTGGACAAAGTTACGGCTTGCGTTTTGCTCGAGGTCGGCGGCCCAGACCCGCCCGACTGGCAGCGGCGCGTTTTCGGAAACCGCCCAGCCGGTCAAACAACCGGCTGTATCGTATGTTGGTTGGTAGAGTGAGGGTATATAAATCCCGGGAAGACGACAGAGATCGGATAAAACGTTCTTACCAGACCCTTGGCTGAACAGTGCTGTGACGAGACCGGGAAGGATTGCTTCGGCTTCACCAATTGCAAAAAGGTCGATCACCTCGGCCAGCGGTTCCGGATTCATGAAGGCGCAGACGCCGCCGGCCAGCAGCAGTGGGAAGCTATCTCCTCGATCCCTGGAAAGCCAGGGTATACGACCCAGCTCAAAGATCACCGGCAGATTGAGGTAATCGTTTTCGAAGGAGAGAGAAAACGCGACCAGATCAAAATCGGTCAGGCTTCGCCCGGATTCCAGGGAAAAGATGGGTGTTCCTGTTTTTTTGTGTTCTTCCAGGTCTTCATGGTCCGGCAGGAAGAACCGTTCACAGAGCGTATCGTCCCGGCTGTTGAGCAGATAATAGACCGTCTGGAAACCGAGATTGCTCATCGCGTGATGATAGGTATTGGGATAAACCAGGGCAACGGTCAAACGCCCGCCCCAGGGGCTGGAGCGGATTCCGGATTCGGCGGCGCGCCGCTTTCGTGCTTTTGCCTGTAACTTGCGGGACATAAAAACAGTCTACAGTGAACAGTTTCCAGTTGTCAGTAAAAACCGATCAACAAACATTGCCGGCAGCCTACTGTCAACTGGTTACTGCCAACTAGCTACTCGCATTAAAGAAAAAGGGGCTGCACAAGCAGCCCCGACGAGGGAGTCGTCATTACATAGCAGCCCGCTTCTCCTTGGTGCCGGGCGGAGTTCAGCAGAGAAGCGTCTGAATCAGAACATTCAATGTATACAGCGTGCGGCCGTCGACCGCGGTGTCAACAATTACGTTTTATTTCACCTTTTTTGCGTTCACAGTATGGAGATCAATCGACCCGCCTGCGGATAAAGGTCGGAATATCGTATTCATCATCACTGTTCACAGCCTGGCGCATTGCCCGGGGCGATTCCTTCTGCTTCATCCGGATAAAGGTCGGCAGGTCATGATTATCTTCCTTGATCGGCAGACCGACCGGGCGATCCTTCAGTTCCTCCTCGATTCTGCGGGTCTTGTCAAAGGCCGAGCCGAAGCCGGTCGCAATCACGGTCACCTTGAGATTATCCTCAAACTCTTCATCAACAACGATGCCGGAGATAATATTGGCATCTTCATGCGCCTTTTCATGAACGATCCGCATGACCTCGTCGTAATCCTCCATGGTCATAGACGACGACCCGGAGATGTTGACCAGAACGCCCCTGGCACCGGAGATGTCGATATCTTCGAGCAGCGGACTGGCAATCGCTTCATGCGCGGCCTCGGCGGCACGGCGCTCTCCTGCAGCAAAGCCGATTCCCATCATCGCCATGCCACGTTCACTCATGATCGCCTTAACGTCGGCAAAGTCGACATTGATCAGGCCGCTGGTTGTAATCAGATCGGCAATCCCCTGGACCGCCTGGCGCAGGACATCATCGGCCGGCTTGAAGGCATCGAGAATACTCATGTTCTTGCCGGCCAATCCGAGCAGGCGGTCGTTCGGAACGACGATCAGCGAATCGACCACTTCCTTGAGGTTTTCCACTCCTTCGTCAGCCTGGGTAGCGCGCCGCTTCCCTTCCCGGCTGAACGGACGGGTCACAACCCCGACGGTCAGGGCGCCGGTCTCCCTGGCGACTTCGGCGATGACCGGAGCAGCGCCAGTTCCGGTTCCGCCACCCAACCCGGCGGCGATGAATACCATGTCGGCACCTTCCAGCGACTCATAAATCCTGGCGCGATCCTCGAGGGCCGCTTCACGTCCGACTTCGGGATCGGCACCGGCACCAAGTCCCTTGGTCAGTTTTGAACCGAGCTGCATCTTCATCGGTGCCCGACTGTTGCGCAGCGCCTGGGCATCGGTGTTCGAGACAATAAACTCGACCCCTCCGACCTCTGCATTAATCATGGTGTTTACGGCGTTGCCGCCGCCGCCACCAACTCCGACCACCTTGATCTTGGCGATCTGTTCCATACTGTCGTCAAATTCGAATACTGGCATAACTCCCTCCATCTGGTTAATGCCGGGCTTCTCCGCGTCCCGGCCTGCCTTGTTTATGAACTTAAAAAAACTCGCCGAACCATTCCTTCATCCGGTTCGTAATTTTGTCGAAAATATTATCCTGGCCGATCGAAAAGTTTTTCGTGCTCAGGTTACGGCTGCCGTACTTGACGAGCCCAACCCCGGTGGCGTAGATCGGCGAATTCACCACATCGGTCAAACCGCCGATACCCATCGGCACCCCACGCCGCACCGGCAGGTTGAAAATCTGTTCGGCCAACTCCGGCATCCCCGGTAGTATCGAGGAGCCACCGGTAATGACGACCCCGGAGGCGATCAGATCTTCATAACCGCTGCGGACGATATCTCGGTTGACCAGGGTAAAGATCTCTTCGACCCGCGGCTCGAGTATTTCGGTCAGCAGCTGCCGTGACAGGATTCGCGGCTCCCGCCCGCCGACCGATGGGACTTCGATCGTCTCGTCGCGACTGACCATCGAGGTCAGGCAACAGCCGCTTTGTTGTTTGATCTTCTCGGCTTCGTTCATCGGTGTGCGCAAGCCAACGGCGATATCGTTGGTCAAGTGGTTGCCTCCGAGCGACAGAACCGACGTATGCTTGATAGCGCCATCCACGAAAATGGCGATATCGGTTGTTCCACCGCCGATGTCGACCATGGCGACGCCGAGGTCCTTTTCATCCTGGGCCAGGGCCGCCTCTGAAGATGCGAGCTGTTCGAGTACGATATCGGCAACATCGACTCCGGCCCGGTTGCAGCTCTTGATGATATTCTGGGCACTGGCGACCGCACCGGTTACGATATGAACTTTCGATTCGAGGCGGACACCACTCATCCCGAGCGGCTCCTTGATGCCGTCCTGATCATCGATAATGAATTCCTGCGGCAGGATATGGATCACTTCACGGTCCATCGGAATTGCAATCGCCTTGGCAGCATCAATCACCCGCCGGATATCCTCCTTGGTCACCTCGCGGTTTTTGATGGCTATGACGCCCTGCGAGTTGAAACCCTTGATATGACCGCCGGCAATGCCGGCAAAGACCGACTTGATTTCACATCCGGCCATCAATTCGGCTTCCTGCAGTGCAGTCTTGATCGCCTCAACTGTACTTTCGATATTGATGACGACACCCTTGCGCAGCCCTTTCGACGGGCTGGTCCCGATCCCGACAATATCGAGTCCTTCGTCAGTCAGGTTGCCGACAATCGCACAAATTTTCGTGGTGCCTATATCGAGTCCGACAATCAGATTTTCTTTTTTGCTGCTCATCGCTTCTCCCCTTCTCTATCTAGCCTTTACCTGAGGTGAATTTCTGATCTATTTTAACGATTACGCGATCACTGACATTCAGATCAATCCCTTTAAGCATCGGCAGTTTCGGTTCAAGCTCCGGATATATCCGCTCGAGCCGATCAAGCTTCCGGTCATACTGCCGGAATCCGAGTTGAACCGGCACCCCGGATCTGTAGGTTGTCAGGATCACACCGTTTTCCCTGTCGACATGCACTTCCGAAACCTGGTCAAGTGTAAAAGTTGTCCGTTCAGCCAAACGATCGATTATCGCCATTGCCTCCTGCAACAGTTTTTTCCCATTTTCCGGAAAGTCGAGCAGATAGCTCCGCTCGATGCCGGTTATGACCGGGTAGTCGAGACGGTCATCGGCTGCCAGCACCTTGAAGATCTCGGCGTTGCCATCAACATAGTAGAGGTAGCCGAGATTGATAATTGCCCGCGCCTCCCGCTCGGTGATCCGGATCACGATCTCACGTGGGAAAACCCGTCCGACTTCGGCCTTGGCAACCCAGGGATTCTCTTCAATCTTGCGGCCGATTGCTTCAAGATCGAGACGGAAAATATTGTCGCCGCTGCTGATATTTGATTCGGCGATAATTTCGTCCGCTTCGAGCCGTTTCAGGTTGAGGATCTTGACCTGCTCAACACCAAAGTATCCCGACTCAAAAAGGATCTGGGCCGCCAGCGTGGCGCCGCTCAGAATCAGCACGGTACTGCAGCTGAACAAAAGAAGCCGTAACGAGCGATGGAAAATACCTTTCCAGTCACGCTTCTTTTTACTGCCGATTCGCCGATTGCCTTTAATCCGGCGCTTTTTATGTCCTTTCAGATCGCGCATCCAATTCCAGGGGCTATTATTTGTCGAGCCCCGCTCCTTCGAGAATCCTCTGCACCAGCTCCGGAAACGCTATCCCCGCCTCGGCCGCCGCTTTCGGCAGCAGGCTGGTCGCTGTCATTCCCGGTATCGTATTGATTTCAAGGCAGGAAAAATCTTTTTCCCGGACCATGAAATCGACCCGCACCGCCCCGGTGCAGCCGGTTAACCGGCAGGCCTCGACCGCGGCCTGCTGCAACCTTTCATAGAGCACCGGAGCATAAGGTGCCGGCAGGATATATTCGGTAGCGCCGGCTGTATACTTGGCCTCGTAATCGTAAAATCCGCTTTTCGGAACGATTTCAATGATCGGCAGCGCTTCGCCATTCAGCACGCTGACGGTTGCTTCACTCCCCTTGATGAAATCCTCAACCAGTATCTGCCGGTCATACTTCAACGCCTCGATTAACCCGATGCGCAGTTCCGCAGCGTCATCAGCGATGGTCATGCCGATGGTCGAACCTTCACAGGCCGGTTTGACGATCAATGGAAAATGACGACATTTTTCAACGAATGCATCGATATCGTCTCCAGCTCGAAACACCATGTATTGCGGTGTCGGCAACTCGTGGTAGAGCAGAATTTTCTTGGTCATCACCTTGTCGATGGCCATACTCGAAGCGCGAACGCCGCTGCCGGTATAAGGGATAGCCATGGTTTCGAGCAGACCCTGGACCGTTCCGTCTTCACCGCCGCGGCCATGCAGAGCAATAAATGCGATCTCGACCCCTGAATCCTTGAGCTGTTGCGGCAGATCGGTAGCGGCGTCGATTTCAACTACGTTGTAACCGGAGGAAACCAGCGCCTGGCTGATCGCCTTGCCGGTCCGGAGTGAGACCTCGCGTTCAGCCGAGACACCGCCCAGCAGTACCCCGATTTTTTTCTGTTTGAGTTCGTCTCGCGTCATCTTCCGCTTATTCCTCTTCCAGCTTCCGGATCAGCTCTTCACCAACCTGCCATACGTTACCGGCGCCGAGGGTAATAATCATATCTCCCGACCGGACCTGCTCCTGCAGGTGCCTGACGACTGCGTCCTTATCAGCGATATAGGTAACATCCTTGTGGCCATGGCCGGCAATCCCTGCGCAAAGGTCTTTCGCCTCAACACCGGGGATAATATCCTCGCTCGCAGCATAGACGTCCATGACCACCAGTTTGTCAGCCTGGTAGAAAGCGGTCAGGAACTCATCAAACAAGGCCTGGGTGCGGGTATAGCGATGCGGCTGAAAGACAGCAACAACCCGCCGGTCCCAGCCGTTCCGGGCCGCCGCCAGGGTCGCCATGATTTCAACCGGGTGGTGTCCGTAATCGTCAACCACCATGATTCCATTTTTGTCATACTTGACCTGAAAACGCCGCTGCACTCCACCGAACTCATCGAGGCCCTCGGCAATGGTTGCAAACGGCAGCTCCACCTCCATGCCGACGGCAACAGCGGCCAGGGCATTCAGAACGTTGTGCCGCCCCGGCATGTGCAGGGTTATGCCGCCTAGCTTATGCCCGTTGTGATAGACATTGAACGCGGTTTTTTCGCCATCATGGACAATATCGCTTGCCTGGAAATCTGCCTGCCCGGTTAAACCGTAACTGATGAATCTCTTTTTGATCCGGGGGATACACGCCTGGATATTCGCATCATCGAGGCAAAGAACGGCCATTCCATAAAAGGGGACCTTATTGATGAAATCAATAAACGTTTC
This sequence comes from Desulfuromonas sp., assembly GCA_002869615.1. Lineage (NCBI taxonomy): Bacteria > Pseudomonadati > Thermodesulfobacteriota > Desulfuromonadia > Desulfuromonadales > Desulfuromonadaceae > Desulfuromonas > Desulfuromonas sp. Next base: position 62,398 of record PKUH01000106.1, read on the forward strand.
ACGAATCTCGTTGAGATCCTCATAATAATCGAGATGATCGGCATCAATGTTGGTCACCACAGCGATGGTCGGTGAGAGTTTCATAAATGTACCATCCGACTCATCGGCTTCGGCGACCAGGAACTTGCCCTGCCCGAGCTTGGCATTGGTCCCGAGAGAATCAAGTCGGCCGCCAATAACTGCCGTCGGATCGATTCCTCCGTGCGACAATATAGTGGCAACCATACTTGTCGTTGTCGTCTTGCCATGTGTTCCGGCGATGGCGATGCCATATTTCATCCGCATCAGCTCGGCCAGCATTTCGGCCCGTGGAATGACCGGAATCAGCTGCCGATGAGCTTCGACAACTTCCGGGTTGTCAGCGCGCACGGCGGTCGAGGTAACGACGACATCTACGTCCTGCAGATTCTTCTCATCATGCCCGAACGCAACTTCAGCTCCGAGTTCGGCGAGCCGGGATGTCGTCTCTGATTTGGCAAGATCCGAACCGGAGACCTGGTAGTCGAGATTGAGCAAAACCTCGGCAATCCCGCTCATACCGATGCCGCCGATCCCGACAAAATGAATTTTCTTGATCTTTCCGTACATATTCAGGCTGCTCTCTTTTCGTCCATCACCTGGTGGCAGGTAGCAATTATTTTTTCAGCGACACCGCGGCGACCGAGGCTTTTTGCGATCCGGGCCATACTTTTCAGCTCATCAGGCCTGGTAATCAGGTTCGCGATCAGGGCTGCAAGTTTGTCAGCATCGGCCTCTTCCTCGGCCAGCATCAAGGCGGCGCCTTTAACCGCCAGCGCTCTGGCGTTCGCACTCTGGTGATCGCCGGCCGCGTGTGGAAACGGAATCAGAATCGCCGGCCGGCCACAGGCGGTCAATTCAGCGACAGTCGTCGCCCCGGCCCGGCAGACAACCAGGTGGGCCTGCCGGTAGGCACTCGCCATATCGTCGATAAAAGACGTTACCCTGGCATCCTTCCAGCCAGCCTGACGATACCTGTCGCTGACCCAGGCAACATCTTCTTCACCGGTTTGATGAATAATGTCGATCTGCCCCTGCCATTCATGCAGCAGTTCAATTGCTGCGGTCATCCGCTCGTTGATCGCCCGGGCACCGCGCGACCCTCCGAAAATAAGCAGGCACGGTCTCCCGTTTTCAATTTCGGGACAATCGTCAAGGCCACTGCGTAACGGGTTGCCGGTCAATTCAGCATTAGCGAAAGCCGATAATGTTTCTTCAAAGGAGACACAGACCCTGTCTGCCCAGCGCCCGAGCAGGCGATTGGTCAGGCCCGGTATGGCATTCTGTTCGTGTAGAACAACCGGCAACCGCCTGAGTTTTGCCGCAATCACCATCGGCGCCGAAGCATAGCCGCCGACTCCGATCACCAGATCAGGTTTGAATCGGTCGAGTACAGCCAAACCCTGTCTGACACTCCTGCCCAGCATAATGATGACCCCGAGTTTCGCTATTATCCCCTTGCCCATAAATCCTTTAACATCAACAAACTCCAGCTTGAACCCGAGTTTCGGAATGACTCCGGCCTCGATGCCCCTGGTGGTTCCGACAAACAGGGCTTCCGCCTTTTCGTTTTCAGCCAACAGTCTTTCGGCCAGCGCAACCGCCGGGAAAAGATGTCCGCCGGTGCCGCCGCCGGCCAGTATCACCCGCATCAGCGCAACTCTCCCGGAACCTGGCTGGAAATATTGAGCAGGATTCCGATGGCAAAAAGCGTTGTCAAAAGGCTCGTTCCGCCATACGACAGAAACGGCAGCGCCAGCCCTTTGGTCGGCAGCATGCCGAGGACGACCGCGATATTGACGAAAGCTTCCAGCCCGAGCAGCAGGGTAATGCCGAAGGCCAGGTTCCGTCCGAACAGGTCGGGCGCGCCAAGCGTCGTTCTGATGCCACGCAGAATAAGGACCAGGAACATCGCGCTGACAATCAGCACACCGACGAATCCGAGTTCCTCACCGATTACCGAAAAGATAAAGTCGGTGTGCGCCTCCGGCAGATAAAAGAGTTTCTGCTTGCTCTCTCCCAGGCCCTGCCCGAACGGTCCACCGCTGCCGAAGGCGATCCAGCTCTGGATAATTTGAAACCCGCTGTTGGTCGGATCATCCCAGGGGTTAAGAAATGACATGATCCTTCGTCGCCGGTAATCGACATTCATGACAACGAAATAGAGAACCGGCAAAGTTGCAACGCCAACAAAAAACAGATAGCGGATTCGACTGCCGGCGATCATCATCATCACAATCGCAACCCCACCCAGGGTCAGGGCACTGCCGAGATCCGGCTGCGCCAGAAGCAGGCCAAGAACCACGACAAGCAGCAGGATATAGGGTAGAAAACCCTGCTTGAATGTCTGCAGCTTCTCTTCTTTTTTACTCAACGAGTAGGCCATAAATATAACCAGTCCCAGCTTGGTGACTTCGGCCGGCTGGATCGAGAAACCGGGCAACCGGATCCAGCGGGCAGCCCCGCCGACATGTGAACCGATTCCCGGGACCAGAACCAGGACGAGCAACAGGATTGATCCGCAGAAAACAGGTACTGCCAGTTTTTTGTAATGGCGGTAATCAAACTGCATCGCAACCAGCATCACAACAAATCCGAGCAGGGCAAAAGCACCCTGTTTTTTCAGGAAAAAGAATCCGTCAGCATATCTCTTTTCAGCCATGATCGACGATGCGGAATAGACCATGACAACTCCGAGACAGGTCAGCACGACGCTGAGCAACAGGATCGAGGTATCGAATCCTCTACGGAGTTCCATTGCTGACGGCCTTTCCATCTTCAAGCTGTTCGACGAGCTCGCAAAAACGCTCGCCGCGAACGGCAAAATTGGCAAACTGATCAAAACTCGAACAACCGGGTGACAACAGGACCGTGCCGCCCGGCCGGGTCAGCTCGCGGGCCCTGACAACAGCCGCATCAAGAGAATCGACCTTGCTGATATCGGTCACCGGTCCGATTTCCGTCGCCATCCGCTCGGTCGCTTCGCCGATCAGGATCAGGTGCGCGACTTTCTCCTTGACCGGGCCACTCAGTTCACCAAAGTCGCCCCCCTTGTCCCTGCCGCCGGCAATCAGAGTCACCGGGGCATCAAGCCCTGCCAGGCTCATGATCACACTGCCAATATTTGTCCCTTTTGAATCGTTGTACCACTCGACCCCGTCAAGGCTTCTGACCAGGTTCATCCGATGCGGCAGACCGGTAAAGCGGGTCATGGCCGGCCAGATGGTCTCAGCCTGATATCCTTCAAGTAAGAGCGGGATGCAAGCGGCCATAACGTTTGCAATATTATGCAGCCCCTTAAGCCTCAGTTCCTTAACTGCAAAAGTCTGTTCGGTTCCCTGCCAGCGCCAGACGATATGGTCATCATCAAGGAACATTCCTTCATCAAGTTTACTATTACAGGAGAAACAGACGACCCGGGCTGGCGCTCCGACTGCTGCCTCCATAACAAGTTTGTCGTCCGCATTCAGAATCATGAAATCAGCGGCCGTCTGACAGCTGAAGATTTTTTTCTTCGCTTCGATATAGGCCCGCATATCGGGATAGCGATCGAGATGATCGGCGCTGATATTCAACAACATGCTGTAGCGCGGCCGGAAGCTGGTTACTGTTTCGAGCTGGAATGACGAAAGCTCGATTACCAGCCATTCCAATTCCTCCTGATCGACCGCTTCGGTCAATGGCGTTCCGATGTTGCCGCCGACATAGGTCTTCGCACCACAAGCCTTTAACGCTTCTCCGACCAGTGCCGTGACCGTCGACTTGCCGTTCGTTCCGGTAATACCGATCATCGGTGCAGTCAACTCACGGGAAGCTATTTCCACCTCGCCGCTGAGGTCGACTCCCTGTTCAACTGCGGCCTGAACCGGGGCGATTGTTGGCGGCACCCCCGGGCTCAGAACGATCAGGTCGGCTTTCCGGAACAGCTCCGGGTTGTGACCACCCAGATCGAACGCAACATCGCACCCGGACAGGTCACTCAGGTCACCGATATCCGCTCGTTGACGGATATCGGAGAGGATGACCCGGGCGTTGCGGCGGGCAAAGAATCGACAGAGCGCGAGTCCGCTCTTGCCGGCGCCGACAACAACAATCTTTTTATTTGCGTAGCGGTTTGTCATCCTACCTCAGCTTCAGAGTCGATAATGCGATCAGGGCGAGGATAATACTGATGATCCAGAACCGGACGATAATTTTCGGTTCCGGCCACCCCTTTAGCTCAAAATGATTGTGAATCGGTGACATCCGGAAAATCCTCTTGCCCCATAAACGGAAGGAGAGCACCTGGAAAATAACCGACAACGCCTCGACCACGAAAATCCCGCCGACGATAACCAGCACCAGTTCCTGCTTGGTAATCACCGCAATCGTCCCGAGGGCGCCGCCGAGTGACAACGACCCGACATCGCCCATAAACACCTGGGCCGGGTAGGTGTTGAACCAGAGAAAACCGAGCCCGGCGCCGACCATCGCACCACAGATGATCGACAGTTCACCGGCGCCCTGAACACTGCTGATCTGCAGGTAGGACGAGAGCTTGGCATTACCGGCGAGATAAGCGAACAACAGGTAGGTTCCCGATGCGATAATCATCGGCCCGATCGCCAAACCGTCAAGACCATCGGTCAGGTTGACCGCATTACCCGATCCGACGATGACCAGGACAACAAAAGGTATGTAGTACCAGCCGAGATCCGGCCGCAATCCCTTGAAGAACGGAAATGCGAGGGTCGTCTCGAATAGCGGGTAGTAGTAGAGCATTGTCCCGGCGGCCACGGTTATCAGCATCAGCCAGAACATCTTGGCCCGGGCCGAAAGCCCATCGCTGCTGCGGAGCTTGACTTTTCGATAATCGTCGATGAAGCCGACGGCGCCGAAGCCGACGGCTACAAACAGGGTGATCCAGACATAGATATTGGTCAGGTCGGCCCAGAGCAGCGTCGGCAGGACGATGGCCAGCAGAATCAATGTGCCGCCCATGGTCGGTGTCCCCTCCTTGCGAAAATGTGATTCCGGTCCAACTTTGCGGATGCTTTGCCCAATCTGCATTTCCGACAGCGTCCGGATCAGCCAGGGGCCGAGAATAAAAGAGATAACCAGAGCCGTTATCGCCGCGTAGATTGTCCGGAAGGTGATAAACCGGAAAACATACAGCGCCGAAAACTCGGTATGGAGCGGATATAGCAGATGATATAACATTTCTGATTCCTTACCTCTTGACTCCGGCTTCTTATTTACCCGTTTGCCGCCATGCAAAAATGCATTCCGCGCAGTGCCTTGCTGACCTTTTCCATACGCATTCCGCGCGACCCCTTGACCAGAATCCGATCCCCGGGTTGAATCATATCGCGCAGAATGTCGATCGCTTCCTGGTGTGAGTTGACCAGATATATCTCCTTCGCCGCCGTCTCTTGCGTTCCATAGCCGGCTGCAACAGCATCTTTCATTTCACCCATGACAATAAGGATGTCGACCAGATCAGCAGCCTGCCTGCCGACTTCGGTGTGCAGTTCAGCCGACTGTTCTCCCAGTTCGAGCATATCGCCAAGAACAGCGATGTGGCGACCGAGACCGTTCATCTCCGACAGGGTCTGCAGCGCCGCCTTGACCGACAACGGGTTGGCATTGTAGCTGTCTTCAAGCAGCAGAACATCGCAACCGAGGCTGATCGTTTCCATGCGGCCGCAACAGGGCTGAAACTGTTCGAGCCCGCGCACAATGGTCCGGCCATCAACACCGAGTACATGTGCTGCTGCCGCTGCGGCGAGGGCATTGTAGACATTGTGTCGACCGGCTATCTTCAACTGTACCGGCCAGTTGCCTTCGGGGGTCACGAGACGGAAGGTCACGCCGCTGCCGCGGGCAATAATTGACTCGGCCCGGATTTCCGCAGATTCGGCGGAGCCGTAAAGAATACGTCGAACCTTGTTGGCGACCGGCAGATTGACGACAAAGTCATCATCAGCATTGACGATCGCGAACCCGTCTTCCGGCAAAGCTTCGAACAATTCCCCCTTGGCCCGGGCAACCCCTTCCATTCCGTGCAGGGTTTCCAGGTGAGCCGGTCCAATATTGGTAATAATACCGACTGTCGGCGAGGCAATCTCACTCAACCGGGCGATTTCACCCCGGGCACTCATCCCCATTTCGAGAACCATCCATTCACATTCATCCCGATTCCGAAAAAGCGTCAACGGCAGGCCGATCAGATTATTGAAATTCCCGGCCGTGAGCAGTCCCGGCCTGGTCAGTGACAGAATTCCGGCGAGCATCTCCTTGGTTGTCGTTTTCCCCGAGGAACCGGTGATGCCGACGACCGGTCCGGCAAATCGGTTCCGCACATCGGCCGCCAGACGACCAAGCGCCTTGAGTGTGTCGTCGACGACAATAACCGGAACCGGAAGACCATTGACGACATCCTCGCTCAGACAGGCGGCGGCACCACTTTTCACGGCAAGCGTCAGGAAGTCATGGCCGTCAAAGTTCGGGCCGCGCAGCGGTACGAACAGCTCACCTGAACCGATCGTTCGACTGTCGGTCGAGATCCCGTCAACCATGCCTCTGGCATCGGCCGGATACAACGTACCTTCGGTTATTCTGGCGATATCCCTGATGTTAAATTCCATCAGTCCCTCCCTGACGCCCGAAGCGCCTGCCGGATCTCTTCCCGATCATCAAAATGGACCTTTTCCTTACCGATGATCTGATAATCTTCATGCCCCTTGCCGGCGACCAGCAAAAGATCGCCCGGCAAAAGAATCTCCACCGCCACCTGAATCGCTTCCCGGCGATCAGGAACAACAACATGCCCTTTGCTGCTCGATGATTGCAGCTGTTCTAACATCAAGGGTGATGCATAATGTTTTTTAACTCCGGTCAGGATCTCATTAATTATGGAATCGGGATCTTCGGTTCTCGGATTATCGGATGTGACAATCGCCAGATCGCTGAACCGGGCAGCAATTTCACCCATAACCGGACGCTTGCTCCGATCACGATCACCGCCACAACCGAACAGGGTAATAACCCGGCCGCCAGCAAGTTCATTCACGGCCTGCAAAACGTTTTCGAGGGCGTCGCCGGTGTGTGCGTAATCGACAAGGATCAGGGCATCGCGATTATTCTCAATCGTTTCAATCCGCCCCGGGACGACCGGGACCGCTTTAATTCCGGAAACAATTGCGTCCAGAGGTAAATCGAGAGCGACTCCGCCCGCGATAGCGCAGAGCAGGTTACTGAGATTAAATCCTCCGAGCAGAGCCGATTGCAGCCGGAATCGACCATGTGGAATGACGACATCAGCTTCGATGCCGCGCCGACTCAGCGTCACGTTTTCGGCCCGGACATCGGCTTCGGCCGCGAGCCCGCAAGTTAGGGCATCGTCAAGTTCATCGGCGATTCTGCGGCCATAGGGATCGTCTATATTAACGACGGCCCGACTCCCCTGAGGCACAATATAGTCATCGTAAAACTTCTTCTTGCTTGAGAAATAGGATTCCATCGTCTGGTGATAGTCGAGATGCTCCGGTGTCAGATTGGTAAAGATACCGACTTCGAAATTGATGCCGGAAACCCGGTTCTGCTCGAGCGCATGCGAAGAGACTTCGAGCACCAGTGAATCGGCACCCTGCCCGAGAAAATCGGCTGTAAGTTTTTGCAGATCATACGACTCCGGCGTCGTATGTGAGGCCGGTGTTTCACTACCCTGATACCTGTAATTGACGGTCCCGACAACAGCCGGCCGTTGCCGGGCAGCGATCAGCATCGCTTCGATCAGATAGGTAACGGTCGTCTTGCCGTTGGTCCCGGTCACCCCTACGACACGCATCGTCCGGGTCGGCTGACCGAAAAAAAGAGCGGAAGCTTCTGCCAGTGCCTGGCGGGCATTAGCGACGACGATACCGGTTGCACCCTTTACCGGATGCGGCTCTTCCATGACCACTAACTCGGCACCACGGTCAACCGCATCGGCAATAAACTGATGACCATCATCACTGATTCCGCGCAGGGCAAAAAAGGCACACCCCGGCCCGGCTTTCCTCGAGTCGTACACCAGATCCCGGATAACGCCCTGGCTGTTGCCGGCAACATCCAATGGATGCATGCTGGCAATCAACTGGTCGGTACCTATTTTAGACGTTGTTATCATCATCCATATATCCTAGCTGGCCGGTGCCAGCTTCACCCAGATTTCATTGCCATAGCTGATTGGCCGGCCCGGATCCGGTGATTGAGCTATCACCCGCCCGGTCCCCTTCAACTTGATATTGAGCCCAGACTTCTGCATCACCTGCATCACCTGACGATAACTCATGCCGAAAAAATCGGGCATTTGCGGCATCTCGACTCCCGACACCCGGATATCGTAGATTGGCGGCTGGATCGGAGCTTCAATCAAATCGGCAATCGTGTTCAGCACCGGTACCGTCGCTTTTTCCGTCGGCATGACCTTCAGGTATCGGAGCGACTGGTTGGCGATCCGTGAAAACACCGGTGCCGCGACCAGACCACCATAAGCTTTACCCTGCGGTTCATCGATCAACACCAGGATAACCAGCCTCGGATCATCGGCCGGAACGAAACCGACAAAGGAAGAAACCGATTTATCGACAGAATATCCGCCGGTCACCGGGTCGACTTTCTGCGCGGTGCCGGTTTTTCCGGCTACCCGGTACCCGGGAACAGCCCCCAGCATGCCGGTTCCACCCTTTTCCGTGACCCTGACCATCATGTCGCGCACCTGGTCGGCAACTTCGCTGCTGATGACCTTGCGCCGGATCCGCGGCTGCTGTTTCATCGTCACCTGGCCGTAGCTGTCGACAATTTTCTCGACCACATAGGGTGCCATCAGGTAGCCACCGTTGGCGATGGCGGCAGTTGCGGTTGCCAGTTGAAGCGGTGTCACGGTTAATCCCTGACCAAATGAAATCGCCGCCAGATCGACGTCAAACCAGCGTGTTGGCTGGTGAATCAAGCCACTGACTTCGCCGGGCAGACCGATTTCCGTTTTCTGACCAAAGCCGAAATCCCTTAAATAATTGTAGTAGCGATTTCGATCAAGAGCCCGGCCGATCTTGTATGCGCCGATATTCGAACTGAACTTTATGATTTCAGATGGCGTCAACAGTGAATACGGGCGGTGGTCATGAACGATTTTGCCACTGACCTCTATCGAGCCGTTTTCGCAGTTAATCTTTTGCCGCCTGTTTATTACCCCCTCATTCAACGCTGCCGCCATCAGGAACACCTTGATGGTTGAGCCCGGCTCAAACGAATCACAGAGTGCGCGGTTGCGCCAGTCACCCGGACGATGCTTGAAAAAGGCGTTCGGGTTGTAGTCGGGCTGACTCGACATCGCCAGCACTTCACCGGTCCGCGGATCAAGCACGACCGCTGTTCCTGACTTGGCATTCGATTCGCTGACCGCCCGCGCAAGTTCCTTCTCGGCAATGTATTGCAGGTTCTTGTCGAGCGTCATGTAAAGGTCACGCCCTTTTTCTCCGGCCTGGATCTGGTCATCGGAACTGTTGAGCAGCCCACGTCCGAGAGCATCCCGTCCCATAACGAGATAACCGCCACGACCGAGCATCAGATTGTCATATTCCAACTCAAGCCCTTCAAGACCCTTCGGGTCGAGCCCGGTAAAACCGATCACCTGGGCACCGATTTCCGAGTTCGGGTAATAACGTCGATGCTCCTTGATGAACCGAACGCCCTCGATATCAAGAGCACGAATCAGTTCGCTTTCGCGCGGTGTCACCTGTCGCTTGAGCCAGATAAAGCTTTTTTTCGCTTGTAGTTTGGCCTTGACCACCGAGCGTTTCATTGAAAGCACTTCGGCAAGAGCCTTGGCGGTCCGGGAGGTCGCGGAAACCTTGTTCGGTTCGATATAGACCGAATCGACTTCGACGCTGACGGCCATCGATTCACCGTTTCGATCGAAAATGGTTCCACGTTGAGGGGTCAGTGCAATGGTCTTCTGGTGCTGCCGGACAGCCTTCTCTGCCCAGAGATCCTGGCCGACAACCTGAAGTTGAAAAGCGCGCGCAACGATAAAGCCGAAAGCCAGAATAAAGCAGAAGCCAATCAGCCTGATTCGTACCCGCATCCATTTTTCCCGGTTTTCCATTATCTGATCGTAATGACCTGTTCCGGTGTTGGCATTCTGAGACCAAGCCTGGTCCGTGCCATTCGCTCAATCCGCCCGGGATTGCGCAAACTGGCTGCTTCAAGTTTCAATTGTCTCGACTCCTGTTGCAGTGAGCGGAGTCGTACTTCGTAGGTCGAGATTTCGTACTCGAGATTAACCATCTCAAGCCGCGACCAGACAAAGAACAATGAAACAACCATCAGAACAACGACAAAAGCTATCAGTGGAAATAGCCGGGGACGCTGCAGAGCGAATCCGTTTATTTTCGGAATCGGCCTGACAACTGCATCGGACATGACACCCTCCCTCTGTAATATATCGACAATGTGCAATCGGTTAAGGCAATTTACGTATGGCCCTGACTACTGCACTGCGAGCTCTCGGGTTATGTGCGACTTCCTCCGCCGTCGGCCGCACGCCCTTTCTGGTCACAATCTCCGCCTGAGATGTCCTGCCGCAAGCGCATATCGGCACTTTTGGTGGACAGATGCAACCCTTTGCTGCTTGTCGAAAAGCCCGTTTAACGAGCCGGTCTTCCAATGAATGAAAACTGATCACTACAAATCGGGCATCAGGATTCAGGACCTGCAACGCCTCTTCCAGCGTTTTCGTCAAATGCCCGAGTTCATCATTAACAAAAATCCGCAGAGCCTGGAACACTCTGGTTGCCGGATGAATTTTCTGTCTGGCGCCGTGCTTCGCCGGGATCGCTTTCTTGACGACGCTGGCCAGATCAGCAGTTGTCCTGAACAGTTCTTCCTGCCGCCGCTCGGCAATCCGGTTGGCGATCCGCCCGGCAAACCTTTCTTCACCGAACTCACGGAAGATATTTCGTAGTTCCTCCGGTTTATAGCTGTTGACGACATCGGCTGCCGTCATTTCGGCGTCCGGGCCCATCCGCATATCGAGCGGCCCGTCATCGCGAAATGAAAAACCCCGCTCCGGCGTATCGAGTTGCCGGGAGGAGACCCCGAGGTCGAGCAGGATACCATCAACTCCGTTTATATCCTGGCGAGCCAGAACCTCCGCCAGCTCACTAAAGTTGGCCTGCTCAAGGACCACCCTCGCAGCATACGGCTTAAGCATCTCCGCCGCCGCTGCCAGCGCCTCCGGGTCACGATCGAGACCGATCAATCGACCATCCGGCGCCGTTGCCTCGAGAATCAGGCGGGCATGCCCGCCGCCGCCAAGCGTCCCGTCGAGGTAAATACCACCCGGCTGCGGATTGAGCAGCTCGAGCACCTCATCCGGCATCACTGACGTGTGCCTGAATCCTTCGACTGCCAAAGATCAGAAACCCAGATTGGCCAGAACCTGCGGGTCATCAACAATACGCGTTTCTGCCTGCGCCTGCATCTCCGCATGCTTGGCCTTGCTCCAGATCATTATCCTGCGATCAACACCGACAACGACAATCTCGCGGATTTCACTATCGAGGCCGGCATAATCCCGATGCGCCTGCGAAAGCTGAATCCGCCCCTGCTTGTCGAACGAGCAGGGCTTTGCCGGTGAAATTAATGCCAGATACAGTGCCTCCTTCAGCGGGCCCGGCTCCATCGCCTCAACCTTCGCCTGGTTTTTTTCCCACTCTGACTCGGGATAGGCCGCAAGCCCACCATCCTTTTGGGTGACGACTAGGTTATCGGCCGCAAAAGAGGCCGACAGCTTCTCGCGAAACTGCGCCGGGATGCTGGCCCGCCCCTTCGGATCGATCGAATTATTGTAGACACCCTGGAAATTCACTTTACGTCCTTGTCCCAATTTGACACTTTTTTACACTATTTTGACAAAATATAGCGGCGCGTCAACATTATGTCAAGAATAATCTCCTGGAAAATTCGGGGGCAACCTCAGCAAAAAAGCGCAAATCAGCCGATGCCGCAAGCATACCCGGCGGAACAAAACCAAATACCCGGCAATGATGGAAATGGGAGGAGGAGAATCTAGGTGGCGGGAGGAGGAGAATCGGGATCGGTTGTAAAATGCAGTTCGACCTGATCGATTCGCTGGTCAATCATTTTAGCGACAACCAGGGTGACACCTTCAGCCTCACAGCGGTAACCCTCGGCAGGGATATCGTCAAGCAATTGCATGACCAGGCCGGCAAGCGTCGTTGCATGTTCCTCGGAAAAGTTGAGAGAAAATTTCTGATTGACTGTTTTCAGAGAGGCACTGGCGTCGACGACATAATAGCCTGGCGCGACTTTCCGGAAGAGGGCCTCTTCAAGATCATATTCATCGACAATCTCGCCGAAAACCTCTTCAATAACATCTTCCAGGGTTACGATCCCTTCAACCCCGCCATGCTCATCGACGACAATAGCGAGATGAACCCGCTTTTCACGGAAAGACTGCAGCAGCGATTCGATCAGTTGCGATTCCGGGACAAAAAACGGGGGACGCGCCACTTCGCGGATATCGAAAGCGGCCGATTGATCGACAAAGTTGAGAATATCCTTGGAGTGAATAATCCCGACAATCGAATCGAGGTTCTCTTCGTAAACGGGAAAACGCGAATGCCAGGCCGCCTGGACAAGTTGCAGAATCTCCCTGAACGGAAGTTCGGCATCGATACCGACGACCTCGGTCCGCGGAATCATCACATCCCTGACCCTGATCTGGGCGAGTTCAAAAATCCCGTGCAGCATTTTACGTTTGTCCTTATGAACAGTTCCGCTCTGCTCGCCGACGGAGATGATCGACTTGATTTCATCTTCACTGATAACCGAAGCTTCCCGATCTGACCGCAGGATTTTATTGAGCAGCATCGAGACCCCGGAAATGACCCAGATAACCGGAGTCAAAATCCACATAAACAGAAGGATCGGCCTGATAACGAAAAAAGAGACTCGCTCGGGATTCTTGGCGGCGTATGTTTTCGGGGTTATTTCAGCAAGAATGAGCAACAGGGGGGTCATGATCAGGATGGTCAGAAGCTCTCCATGCTCACCGAAGATCTCGATCAGCAATGCTGTTGCGAAAACCGAGGCAGCGATATTGACCAGGTTGTTGCCGATCAGGATAGTTGAAAGCAGACGATCCGGAACCTCAAGCACGGTCTCGAGCCTTGCGGCGCCGGGATGACCTTTTTCAACGAGGTATTTCAGCCGCAGACGGTCCAGTGCCATCAGAGCGGTTTCGGAGCCGGAAAAAAAGGCTGACAGAAAAAAAAGAATCAACAGCCCGAAAAGATATAATATATGTTCGTCAGTCATAGAGGATCAGAACCCGGATTGATAGTCTGTGCTAATTGTATCCCAATGATATTACAAAAACAATTTTAATCAGGATTGATAGCGCATGACCTGCATGGTATAAAGGTTCTGCTCAAACCTGATCAGAATCGGACCGCCATGGAAGAGACTCGAAAATCCCGCTACCAGGAGCTTTGCAAGCTTCTCAATTACCACAACCGTCTATATCACGAGCTTGACCAACCGGAAATTCCGGATGCGGAATACGATGAGCTTTTCCGGGAACTGGTCGATCTCGAACAAAAGTATCCTGAACTTCAGACGGATGATTCACCGACCCGGAGGGTCGGCGCCGCCCCCCAGAAAAAATTCAGACCGGTTAAACACGCGGTCCCGATGCTCTCCTTGCGCAATGTCAAGAACGAAGACGAATTTCGGGAGTTTGATCGCGGCATCCGTAAACTTTTGGCAACCGATGATGATGTCGAATATCTCTGCGAGATGAAGCTTGATGGCGTCGCCATCGAACTGACCTATGAAAACGGTCTGCTCAGCGTCGGCTCAACCCGCGGCGACGGACAGACCGGCGAAGATGTCACCGAAAACATCCGGACCATCAAGAGCATTCCGACCCGGATCGATAACGACCAAAACAATACGCTCGACATCCGCGGTGAGATCTACATTGATCTCGCCGATTTCCGTGCACTTAACCGGCAACGCGAGGAAGATGGCGAATCGATATTTGCCAATCCACGCAATGCCGCCGCCGGTAGCCTGCGGCAGCTTGACGCCGTGATTACGGCCCGCAGACCGCTGAATATGTTCTGCTACGGCACCGGCCGTTATGAACAACGGGATGTTGCAACCCAGTCAGCCCTGCTCCGCAGCCTCGAGAATATCGGATTCCGCATCAACCGTGAAGGAACCAGGCAGGTTACCGGCGTCGACGGTGTCCTTGATTTTTACCGGGACTGCCTGAAAAATCGGGATGACCTGCCGTTTGAAATTGACGGGGTGGTGATCAAGGTTAACTCATTGCCCCTGCAACAGGAACTCGGCAGCCTCAGCCGGGCGCCGCGCTGGGCAATCGCCTTCAAGTTCCCGCCGCGCCAGGCAACAACCGTGGTCGAAAATATCGGCCTGCAGGTCGGACGTACCGGCGCCATCACCCCGGTGGCGCACCTCAAGCCAATCAACGTCAGCGGCGTCACGGTATCGCGGGCCAGCCTGCATAACTGGGACGAGATCGCACGACTCGACCTCCGGATCGGTGATCACGTTATCATCGAACGGGCCGGCGACGTCATTCCCGACGTAGTCAAGGTGCTGACCGAACGTCGGACCGGTGACGAAATTGACATCCCGCTACCGAACGATTGTCCGGTCTGCCATACGCCGGTTGTCAAGGCGGCGGATGAAGTTGTTCCGCGCTGTACCAACCCGCAATGTCCGGCCCAGACCATGGAACGCATCCGGCATTTTGTCGGGAAGAATGCCATGGATATCGAGGGGCTCGGCGAGAAGCAGCTGCAACAGCTCATTGCACTTGGCAAAGTGAGGGACGTCGCCGATCTCTACACGCTCGAGCAGGAGGATTTATTCGCCATGGAGCGGATGGGCAAGACCCTCGCCGGAAAACTGCAGGCAGCCGTCGATCAGAGCCGGAACCGGCCACTGTCAAAACTCATTTTTGCCCTCGGCATCCGCCACGTTGGCGAACATACGGCAAAAATACTGGCGCACCACTTCGAATCTCTGGACGAGCTCAGGGCAGCCGATGTCGAATCCTTGAAAAACATCCATGAAATTGGCGACAAGGTCGCAGCATCGATAACCGATTATTTCAGCCTGTCCGAAAACCTCGCCCTGATCGAAAAACTTCTCGCTGCCGGAGTCCGCCCGGTAGCCGAAGCCCATATCCGGAGCGATGGGCCACTCAACGGAAAAGTTGTCGTTATAACCGGCAGCCTTGAATCCCTTACCCGCAAGGATGCCGAACATCTGGTTGAAACCCTGGGTGGACGTGCTGCCGGTTCGGTCAGCAAAAAAACCGATTTCGTTGTCGCCGGCCCGGGAGCCGGAAGCAAGCTGGAAAAGGCCCGCCAGTTCGGCATCCCGGTTTATACTGAGGAAGAGTTTCTGAAAACCTATGGCGGAGATGAGACCAATGACTAGACAGGCCAATGTTGTTTTCAGCGGCGGTGTCCAGGGAGTCTGGTTCAGGGCTTTCACCAGGGAGCAGGCGCAGAAGGCCGGGCTGACCGGATGGGTCCGAAATCTGCCGAACGGATCAGTAGAAGCGCTGTTCGAAGGGAGCGAAAGCGCGATACAAGGCGTTATCGAAAAATGCCGACAAGGACCGCCGGCGGCATCGGTAGAAAACATTGAAACCCGCTGGCAGGAAGCGAGCGGAGCTTTTACTACGTTTGAAATTCGTTACTAGTGTCCTGTCACGCGGCAACTGTCGATTCAGCGAGATGAGAAATGCTCAGCTGCAAGGCGCGTGAGCGCAGGACTAACAAGGTTAATTCAAGTGAACGCAACACCGCAGATGGGCGTTTCTCACCTCGCCCTGCGGGAGTCGCCCCAACACACCAATACGGCGTTGCAGCCCTTGCCAAGGGTGACGCCATTCGCTGCGGCCTGCGCCTTGTCTTGATGCGTTTGGGCGGCTCTGAACTCGACATTTGGCGCATGACATGACACTAAGCGAGCAGGTTGCTGATCGTTTCCATCAGGTCGACACTCCGGAACGGTTTCTTGATAAAACCTTGACCACCAACCCGTTGTCCCATCTCGCGATCGGTATCTTCACCCCGCGCCGTCAGGAACACAACCGGGATATGGCTGGTCACCTCACTCTGCTTAAGCGCCTGACAAACCTTGAAACCGTCCATCCCCGGCATCATAACATCAAGCAGGACAAGGTCCGGCTTCTCGTTTCGGGCTTTCTCCAGACCCTCCGGGCCGCTTGAAGCATAACAGACTTCATAGTTGCGGACCTTGAGAATGGCGTCAAGCAGTTTCAGAACCGAATCGTGGTCGTCAATCAGAAGAATTTTTTTACCCGTTTTCATCAACCCCCTCCATTCGGCGAATCGTCAGGCTTTCACGATAAACATCGCTTCCCGACAAACCAAAATCACGAGCGACCTGCTTTACAACCTGGCGCATCGGCATGCCGGTCTCCCCTTGTACCCGGATCAAAGCTTCACGTACCGTTTCAGTTTGCACTTTTTGTGCCGACGGCGCAATCAGAAGCACGATTTCACCACGAACCCCTTTTTCACTGAAATACCGGCAGACATCCGCCAAATTCCCGGAGGCAACCTCTTCGTGCAGTTTGGTCAATTCGCGGACCACCGCGACTTCCCGACCGGATCCCAGCGTTTCGATCATCAGCTCCAGGGTTTTAACCAGCCGGCGCGGGCTTTCGTAACAGACAACCGTCTGTTCAAGGTCGCATATATTCTCAATAAAAGCACGCCGCTGCGCGGATTTGGTCGGAACAAAGCCAGTAAAGAAAAACTTGTCCGACGGCAGGCCAGAGATCGAGACTGCGGCGACCAGCGCCGAAGGTCCGGGAACCGACACCACCGGCAAGCCCTCTTCACGGCAACGCCTGACCAGTAGATACCCCGGGTCCGAAATCGCCGGTGTTCCGGCATCCGAAATCAGCGCAACCCGTTTCCCTTTTTTGAGCTCATCAACTATTTTCGCACCCTTGCCCGCTTCATTGTGGGCATAATATGACGTCAATTGCGTGTTGATCGCGTAATAATTACACAACTTACGACTATGGCGGGTATCTTCGGCAGCAATCAGGTCAGCCTGTTGCAATACCCGCAACGCCCGAAAAGTCAGATCCTCGAGGTTGCCAATCGGGGTCGCAACAACGTAAAGGGTTCCCGGGTCGAGCGTTTTCTCCTGGTCCGAATCAGCCATTTATGACTCTTGCAAACCTATTTCATCCTTGATCATGGCCAGCTCCTGCAACCAGAGATCAGGGCTGGCGTCGCTCGGCATGCGCCAATCGCCCCGCGGCGACAAAGCCACACTGCCGATTTTCGGGCCATCCGGCAGACAGGAGCGTTTGAACTGCTGGCTGAAAAAACGGCGGTAGAAGTTTTCCAGCCATTTCATGATCGTCTCCGGGTCATAGGTCCCGGCAAACGCCCGGCTGGCGAGGAAAAATACCTTGCCGGGGGCGAACTGCATCCGGACAACCTGATACAGAAAAAAATCATGCAGCAGGTACGGACCGATAGTCTCCTCCGTCTTCTGTTCGATCTCACCGTTGGCATCGGGCGGCAGCAGCTCGGGAGAGACCGGCGTTGCACAGATATCCCTGAGGATATCCGAAGCCTTGCCGCTGAAGACCTTGTCGGCGCACCATTCAACCAGATAGCGAACCAGGGTTTTGGGGACGCCGGCGTTGACCCCGTACATCGACATGTGATCGGCGTTGTAAGTACACCAGCCGAGAGCCAGTTCGGAGAGATCGCCGGTGCCGACCACCAGGCCACCGTTCTGATTCGCCAGATCCATCAGGATCTGTGTCCGTTCACGCGCCTGGGCATTTTCAAAAACAATATCATGCCTGTCCGGGTCGTGTCCGATGTCTTGAAAATGGGTCGTGACGGCAGCATTGATCGGGATTTCCTTCAGCGAACATCCAAGAATTCCGGCCAGTTCGGTCGCATTGTTCCGGGTTCTTTTGGTCGTTCCGAAACCGGGCATGGTCACTGCCATAATTCCATCGCGGTTCAGTTCAATTTTGTCGAAAGCGTGGGCCGTTACCAGCAGGGCGAGGGTTGAATCGAGCCCTCCGGAAACCCCGATAACGGCATTGACCGAGCCGGTATGTCGCAAGCGCTTGGCAAGCGCTGTTGTCTGCAGATCGAAAATCTCCCGACAGCGCCGACACCTCTCTTCTTCGCGTCGGGGGACAAAAGGTGTCTGCGTCAACGGCCGCCTGAGCTCATCTGCCGCAGCATCCCGGAGGGCAAAAGAAATCATGCGTCGATGTGATTCAATCAAACCATCGGCAAACCCGTTATTTTGGCGCCGCTCATTAAGCAAGCGGCCAATATCGATATCAGCCATGACCGAATCCGTGGCAAACGAAAACCGCTCGTTTTCGGCGAGAATCATGCCATTTTCAGCGAGCAGGGAATGCCCGGAGAAGACCAGGTCGGTACTTGACTCACCCGGCCCGGCCGACGCATAAACGTAGGCGGCCAGACATCGTCCCGATTGGGCCCTGACCAGTTCACGCCGATAATCCTCCTTGCCGAGGATCTCGGGACTTGCCGAAAGATTTGCCAGTATCGTCGCTCCCTGCAATGCCTGTTGCCCGCTTGGCGGATTGGCAACCCAGGCATCCTCGCAAATTTCGAGACCGACAATACATCCCGGCAGGTTTTCAGCCTGAAATAACAGATCGGCACCGAACGGTATCGCAACACCGTCCCAGGTCACCTGCTCGGAGATAACGTCGAAGGCAGAGGAGAACCAGCGTTCTTCATAAAATTCACGACTGTTCGGCAGGTAGGTCTTCGGAACAATGCCAAGGATCTCGCCGGCGGCGACAAAGATAGCGCAGTTAAACAGCCGCCCATCCGACGACACGGGAGAGCCGACGACCAGCGCCATGCCAGATCCGGCACTCAGTCTGGCAATTTTCTTGACAGCGGCGCGGGCTTTAGCGAGAAGGTGTTCCTGAAAAAACAGATCGCCACAGGTGTAACCAGTGAGGCAGAGTTCGGGGAAAATGGCAAGCTGGCACCCCTGCCCGGCCAATCGGTGGATCTCGGCTTCAATCGTCGAGAGATTGAAGTCGACGTCGGCGACCCGGACTTCCGGTGAAACCACAGCAACGCGCACAAAATCAAGCTCGAGAAGATTTTTGGTGAATTGAGTCATGGCGCCTTCCGGTTTCTGATCAATGGTTTCAGGAAATCACGATATTTTACCGTAATCACTGACAAAAGAAAAGAAACGAAAGAGCTCGCTACAACTCGAAAGCGTTCGGAAAATGCTCAATCCGGATCTTATCGTTCTCACACAGAACCGAGATGACATCAAAGCGTGGCTGCAGATTATTCGGTTTCTCCTGTTGCAAAAACCACTGCGCAGTGCGGATAATCTGCTGTTGCTTCCTTGGCCCGACCGCTTCAGCCGGTGTACCGAACTCGAGGCTGGTGCGGGTTTTTACTTCGACAAAGAGGATCTGTTTTTTCAGCCGCGCCACAATATCGATCTCACCGACCGGAGTGCGCAAATTCCTTTCAAGTATCCTGGCACCCTGGCGGCGCAGCCAACAAGCCGCCTGTTCCTCTCCCCAGGCCCCAAGTTTCAGCCGTTTTTCGGTCATTTCCCCTCGACAAACTCGCGGACACACCGGAAACTCTTACGGTGAATTGGCGTCGGCCCGAGCTGCTCAATTGCCTGGCGATGCTCTTTGCTGCCATAACCCTTATGTTTCGAGAATCCAAAACCCGGGTAATGACGATCATAAGCGATCATGATTCGATCACGAACGACCTTGGCGACAACCGATGCGGCTGCGATTGAAAGAGAGAGAGAATCACCTTTTTTGATTGTTTTTTGTGGAAGGGCTGACGGAATCGGTGATATGCCATCAATCAACAGGCAGTCTGCAGCTATAGGAAGCCTTGCAACAGCTTTTTGCATACTGAGCAGAGTTGCCTGCAGAATATTGTGCTGATCAATTTCACAAGGCGTCGCCAGAGCAATGCCAACAGCAACCGCCTGTTGGCGAATCAAAGGATAGAGTTTTTCACGCGCTTTTTCGCTCAGCTTTTTGGAATCGGTCAAACCTGTAAGATCAAATGTTTCAGGGAGGATAACCGCCGCGGCGACTACCGGGCCAGCAAGAGGACCACGGCCGGCTTCGTCGATGCCGGCAACAAATCGATAACCACTTGCCCAGGCACGTTGCTCAAATACAAGTGGATTGAAATCTTCCAGGGGAAAAAGGGGTTCGGTCATAACTATCCATACCATTCGGAATTTCACGAAGGATAGCACGAAAAGCGATAAAAGCCATGCCGTTCCACAAGAAAAACCGGGAGCGCGTTGATGGAACGGCAAAGAGGACGCCGATGTTCAGAAATCGGAACGGTACCCGGATAAACAGCTCCCTCTCTGGCAAAAAAAAGGCCCCGTCTGAACGGGGCCTTTTTTGCGGATCAGTTGTGCCGCTTCTCGCGGATACGTGCAGCTTTACCTTGCAGATTACGCAGATAGTAGAGCTTGGCCCGGCGTACCTGACCAATCGACATCACCTCGATCTTTTCGATGCTTGGCGAATGCAGCGGAAAAATCCGCTCGACACCAAACCCGTTGGATATTTTCCGGACGGTAAAGGTTGAGCCGACGCCCCGGTTCACCCGTTTGATACAAACACCCTGATAAACCTGCACACGTTCCTTGTCACCTTCAATAATCCTGACATGGACACGCAGGGTATCTCCCGCCTTGAACTGGGGAAGGCCCTTTTTCATCTGTTCCATGCCGATCTGGTCGACGATATTCATAATGTCCTCCTTGCGACTGTCTATTATGCTTTCAAAGTTTCGGATTCTGTGATTTATATCTATATTCTGATCAGTTATTGCCCGGGCGCCCCGCTAATCTGTCCAGGATAATAGCGGCGGCGGCCCTAACTGACAAGTGATTGTATCGATCAACTCCCTGCACCGGTTCAAGCACAAACCATCCCCGGTCAAAAAGCTCGGGAGCCAGCCCCCACCCGGTACCGAAAAGGATCAGCCCCGGTTTTTCCTTCAACTTCTCCCGGCAGCCAGCAAAGGATCCGCCGTCGTCACGCGCTGCGCCTGTCAGCACCGGAAACGGCTCGCCGCCGGTAACGGTTTGCCAGTCGACCAGCGCTTCCTCGATCGTCGGAAAAACCCGGATCAACTCCATCGCCTGTTGCCGCTTCGGATTGTATCCGGCACCAAACCCTTCGGTCCAGTGTGCCAGCAATTTATCGACCAGTCGCTGCTGCTCAGCCACCGGCGTAATGACATAAAACCGTTTGAGGCCATACGTTCTGGCGCTCCGCGCGATGTCATGCAAATCGAGATTCGTGACGGCGGTCGTAACCTGGTCCCCACGCCGATCAATAACCGGCGAGTGCACCAGAGCTGCAGCGAGCGGCTGCAGACTCATTCTTCCTCTCCCGCTTCCTGACGAATAAATTCAAGCATCCGCCTGTCTTCGGCATCAAGATCAGTCGCTTCAAGAAGCTCGGGCCGCCGCTGATAAGTCCGCCGCAACTGCTCCTGACGACGCCAGCGGGCAATCGCTGCGTGATTGCCGGAGCGTAAAACATCGGGAACCGGCCACCCCCTGAAATCTTCCGGCCGAGTGTACTGCGGATACTCAAGCAATCCGTCCGAGAATGAATCACCGGCAGCACTGGTATCGCAACCGAGAACTCCTGGCAGCAAACGACCGATAGCATCGATCATGACCATCGCCGCCGGCTCACCACCGGTCAGGACATAATCGCCAATCGAAAATTCCTCATCGACCAGATACCGAACCCGCTCATCAAATCCTTCATATCGACCACAGACGAAGATCAAGCCATCGTGCCCGGCAAGACGTTCGGCGTCTTCCTGCCGGAACTGCTTCCCCTGCGGCGTCATCAGTAAAACCGGTGACCCGGATGATGAGACGCGTAAATCATCGAGCGCTCGACCGATCGGTTCCGGCTTCATCACCATGCCATCACCACCCCCGTACGGGGTATCATCGGTTATTTTATGTTTCCCCTCGGCCCAGTCACGCAGAAAATGTGTCTGCACTTTCAGCAGCCCTCTTTGCTGCGCCTTGCCGATAATACTTTCGGAAAATGGCGAATCAAAGAGGCCGGGGAATAAAGTCAGGATGTCAATTTTCATCGGATTCAGGAACCAGACCTTCCGGCAGATCAACCATCATCCGGTTTCCGGCTATATCAACCTCTTCAATGAATTGATCAACAACCGGTATAAGCACTTCGCCAAACGGCCCCTGAACAACATAGATGTCATGAGCAGCCGTTGTAAACTTATCTTCTATTTGGCCCAAGGCTCCGCAGTTCCGATCAATCACCTCAAGGCCGCGGATATCCTGCCAGGAGCTGTGAATGTTTTCCTGACCGGTATTTGTCGAACGCCCCATCAGAACATCATGGCCAATAAAACGGGTGACCAGGTTGATATTTTCCTGACCCTTGAGCCGCAAAAGAATGTTGCCCTTATGAACCACCGCCCTGACCGGAGTAAAGGCCGTGACCGCACCGATTTCAGGTCTGATGAAGACCTCATCAGCATTACACAGTTCCGTCGAACCCCGAGTCAGTGGCCGGACCTTCAGGTCACCCCTGATGCCGTGGGTGCCAATGATCGTCCCGAAATGAAATAAATCGTTGTCTGAAACGCTCATTACTCCATGATCTGGAGGCTGGCCCTCTTGTTTTCCCGGGTAGCCTTGGCATTCAGCAAGGTTCGCATCGCCTTGGCTGTGCGGCCCTGTTTGCCGATAATGCGGCCCATATCTTCGGACGCCGCAGCCAGCTTGACAAGGATAGCCCCTTCCCCGTCTTCCTCCTGGGAGACCTGTACTGCATCGGGATTTTCCACCAGAGACTTGGCGATGAATTCGATGAGTTCTTTCATGGAGTCCGTCCTTCGCGTCAGGGAGGATCTCCGGGCAAACCGAAGGGGTTAGTTACGCTTCCTTGGGCTGCTTGAACTTGCTCCAGAGACCCTTGTCGCGCAACATTTTACGGACGGTATCGGTCGGCTGGGCGCCTTTCTGCAACCATTCAAGGGTACGATCTTCCTTCAGATTTACCATGGGAGGATCCTGTTTGGGATCGTACTGGCCCAGATTCTCAATAAAACGACCATCACGGGGAAACCGTTCGTCGGCGACGACTACCTGGTAAAAGGGCTTCTTCTTGGCGCCACCGCGGGCCAGTCTGATTTTTACTGCCATTTCTTTCCTCCTGCTTCCAAGCCGGCCATTCCGGCTAAGCATGTATTGTTTACATCGGCAAGCCGCCCCGACCGAGCATGTTCTTCATGCCTTTCGGACCGAGCTTCTGCATTTTTTTCATCATTTTCTGGGCTTCAGTGAAGCGTTTGACCAACTGATTCACATCCTGCACCGAAGTTCCACTTCCCGAGGCAATCCGCTTGCGCCGCGAACCGTTGAGAATTTTGTGATTCCGTCTCTCCTGGCGCGTCATCGAATTGATGATCGCCTCGATTTTTCCGAGCTCCTTGTCCGGCAGCTGCATATTGCCAGCTTTTTTAAGAGCTTTACCGGCCCCCGGAATCATCTTCAGCATCGACTCCATGGACCCCATCTTCTTAACCATCTTGAGCTGGTCGCGAAACTGCTCAAGGTTAAATCCATCGCGACGGAGCGCCTGCTCCATCTTCTCGGCATCTTCCTGCTCAATCGCCGCCTCAGCCTTTTCAATCAGGGTGAGCATGTCGCCCATCCCGAGGATCCGCTGGGCCATCCTGTCCGGATGAAACGGCTCAAGTGCGTCAAGTTTTTCACCGAGACCGATCAACTTGATCGGCTTGCCGGTAACCGCCTTGATCGAAAGGGCTGCACCCCCTCGCGCATCACCATCAAGCTTGGTCAGAATAATGCCGCTTAAAGGCAGCTGCTGATCAAAGCTTTTGGCGACGGTCACCGCGTCCTGACCGGTCATCGCATCAGCGACAAAAAGGACCTCCTGCGGATCAAGTACAGATTCAATCCGCTGAAGTTCCTGCATCAACTCTTCATCGATATGCAACCGTCCGGCCGTATCGAGGATAAGCGTATCGTAGCCGTTCTGTCCGGCGAAAACCTGAGCATCGCGACAGATATCGACCGGATCCTGACCGGGCTGCGTATCATATACGGCAACATCGATCTGTCGGCCAAGTGCCTTGAGCTGATCAATCGCTGCGGGACGATAGACATCAGCCGGAACCAGTAACGGGTTCCGCTTGTCCCGGCGCAACTTGAGCGCCAGCTTGCCACAGGTCGTCGTCTTGCCGGCTCCCTGCAAGCCACAGAGCATCAGGGCAACCGGAGGTGCAGCTTTCAGATTGAGCTCAGCGTTCTCGGCCTCACCCATCAACCGGCCAAGCTCGTCGCGAACGATTTTCACGACCTGTTGAGCCGGGGTCAGACTTTTCAGAACATCCTGGCCAACCGCCCGAACGCGAACAGCCTCGATGAAATCCTTGACAACCCGGAAGTTTACATCTGCTTCCAGCAATGCCAGTCGAACTTCCCGAAGCGCGTCCTGAATATTTTCTTCTGTCAGACGGCCGTGGCCGCGCAGTTTACGGAATACAGAGTCAAACTTTTCCGTCAGATTATCGAACATCCTGCCTCACTAATATCCCGAAAACCGCAAGGATAGAAATATAGTGAAGCCGCGGTCCGATTGTCAAGCAAAATCCGCTATATGCAGCCTTTCATTCCCCGGTTTCCAGTAAATCAAAACCTTCTTCCGTTTTCAGGTAGAGCTCCTCCGGAGGGAGGCCTTGCTCATTCAAAAAAGCCTCTATTTCCTGACGATCCGACTCCGCGTAACGGATCGCCAGGCCGCAATCCGAGGTCAGCTGTCGCGGCACCGGAATCAGCAGAATCGTAAAACGCTTCCGCTTCAACTCCTTTTCAGCCTTCATGACCTTGTGGATTGAGTGAAAGATGGCAACAATATCATGCAAACGAACCATAAGCTGTTATTCTCCTGAAAAATATTACCTCACAATACTAGGGTCCGTTGACACCTGCAAGACAAAGAAGTAACATACTTCTCCGGTCATAATTCACAGTCGGAACATAAACCGAACCTGAAAGGTCATACGTGTTCACCAATTCACCCCTGGGGCTTTTTATTCTGCTCTCCTTCGCCCTGCTTGCAAATATCCCGCTCGGTTATCTGCGTCAAACCGCCAGACGTTTTTCGATCAGCTGGTTTGTCTACATCCACCTGTCGATCCCGTTTATCATTGCCCTGCGCTTCGCCCTCGATTTCGGCTGGGAAGTGATCCCATTCTCGATTGCCGCTGCCGTCATCGGCCAGATGACCGGCAGTCGCTACCGGAGACATAAGCACAATGGGTAAACCATCCAAATCGAAGCAGGTTTTACAAATCAACAGCCTTCTTGAACAGATCCTGGCCGATAAAGGGCTCGACAGTAAACTTAAGAAATACAAAACCTGGTCGATCTGGGATGATGTTGTCGGCCCGCAAATAGCCAGGCACGCGCAACCACTGCGTATCCGTGATTCAGTTCTCGAGGTACGGGTTGCCCATGCCACCTGGATGCAGCAGTTACAGCTCCTGAAACCGCGAATCCTCAAAGAACTCAATGACCGGCTCGGCGATAAAACCCTGAGCGATATTTACTGGAAGCGGGGCGACATCAGCATCGAGCAGGAACCGGTACAACCGAAACAGCGGCCGCTTCCCGAACTTTCCGGCGAGCAGAAAGAAAATATAAATCGGATCACAGCGGAAATCGATGATCGCGAGCTGCAGCACCGGCTGCGTGAGCTCCTGGCTGTCGCCTCACGCCATGAAAACAACGATTCGCAGGACTAGAGCCTCAGGTCATTCGGAAAATAGCTTTGACTTCATCTGAATAATCTTCTCCGGAATAAATATAGAGCGGCGGGCCAACAACAAGTCCCGGCCTGCCATTTTTGCGACATTCAATCAGCACCATCACCGACTGCTCACCAACTTTTGAATGGACAAAACGAACCCGTTTTGGTTCAAGGTGCAATACTTCCATTTTCCGCAACAGTTCGGGCAACCGCTCCGGCAGATGAATATAGTATGCACGTCCACCACTTTTAAGGAGATAGGCTGTTGCCTTCAGGAAATCATTGATCGTTCCTTGCACCTCATGCCGGCATGTCGCCCGCTGATCATCCGGGGCAATTTTCCCACTCCCGATTTTACGATAAGGTGGATTGCTCACGACAACATCAAAGGATTGATCCGAAATCAATTCCTCTTGTTTAATATCTCTGAGGTCCACATTCATAATATTGATTTTCTCCTGCAAACCATTCAGGGCAATATTCTCCCTGGCTTGATCGGACAGGTCCGGCTGAATTTCGACACCGCATACTTGATTAACATCTGTTGTTGTGGCAAGAATCAGGGGAATAATCCCGGCTGCACAGCCGAGATCAACGGCCGATTCATCCTGCTTGATTTGTGCAAAGCTACAGAGCAGAAAAGGGTCGATCGCATGGCGATAACCCTCGGCAGACTTCTTGACCTTTAATTGACCGGAAAAGATTGTTTCAATATTTTCATTGTCCATATTTATAAAACCAAAAAAGGCGCCGAAAGGCGCCTGAAAAATAAAATGATTGGCTGTTAATCAAAATGTTTTTTTGATGTTAACCTGCCAGCGCTGTTCATCGCGATCCATGACCAGACCCAGATCATCTTCGGTTCGCATGCCGTACTCATACTCTATTCCAGCTGTCAATTTACTGAAAATAAAGTCAGAGTAAAGACCATAACCTGCTTCAAGTGTGCCAGTCTCAACATCTTGCTGCAACCGCGTCTTTGCTCCCAATCGAGACCAGATTTTTGGATAATAATTGCCAATGATTGCCAACATCCATTTTTCAGAGGTTTCACCCAATTCTGGTTCAAAAACTTCATATTTCAGGATTTGTTCAACAGAATAAAGCTTTCTGACCCGGCCATTGACTACAAATTTCTGATACAACTGCTCCTGTTCAAGTTCATAGTGAATTCCTCCCTCATTTGCTCTATCTGAATTGACCATATCAAATATAAACTTTAAACTAGCCCCCCAGTTTCGCGAGAGAGAGTAACCGACCAGAGCACTGCTGTTCAATGCGTAGCCATCGAAATAACTACCCATTTTCTTCGTAGAATCACCTGAAAAACCAAGCATACTGGTACTTAGATTGTCGCCCATGCCCAAAACATTTAGGATCGAAACGGACATTGCCTTTTCCGAATAATCGAGACGGTGTTCGAGGCTATATTGCTCAAAATTCTCATTGTCAAATTCGAGATATTTTGATGTGACCGCAATCCGGTTTTTCATTCGATTAACTGAAACGTGATCAACAAAAACAGTAATATCAGAACGGAACAAACTATCGGAGATATAAAGCCCACTGCCAGAACCGCTTGAATTCCCAGTAATGCCACTTATTGATCTTGCCTTAATATAATTTACAACACCATCTGTTGTCTCGCCACTCCCGTATGAAAAGTCTGCTTCAACGCCATAGCGCAATCGACTATTCAGATCTTTTGTAAACCTGTTATCACATGTGATCTGCCAATAGCTCAAGTCCCTCAGAAGGGTTGCATTATCTTCTTCAGAAATATATGAAAAGTCGAGTTCAGTTAAAAAATGAAAATCTTTAACTATCTTTCTATTAGTTGTTACAGCCACACCCGCCTTAAACGCCGATCCATTGCCATACCAGTTGCCATTAACAGTCTCCACCTCAAGTACAGGAGATAGCTTGTATTTACCGGTCTTGTTAAGATCGAATCTCGTAGATGAATAAAAATTATTTTCAGCCCTTTCCTGACTGATCAGGGCAAACGGCCTGTTCTCTTTCTCCATCGAACCAATCAGAGTCGTCCTAAACGAACTGTTCCGATTGATATCTCCATGTGCGAAAAAGGGTATGACAGCTTCCCTCTTCAATGAGTCGGTTTCTTCGACTCGAGTTAATGAAGAGTACAGGTTTGATTTCCAATTTGACTGAGATGTTTTCAGGAAAAAATTCAAAGAATAAGATTTTTCGCGTTCAGAGGGCAGGTTCGGAGTAACCTGCTTCACATAGCTTCCGTCACTCGATATCTTAATCCAATTCGTCAGATTAACCCATTCCCTGACCATGAACTGGTTTATATTGCCGAGGACAATCATCGAACGCTCTTCATTTTCGGCGGGATTCAGCTCATCAGTGTGATCAAAGAATCTGTAGTGTAACCAATTGTGCTTTTTGTTCAGAGAAACAAAAGCCATTTCCCTGTCCTTATAATGACTAGGATTAAAAGTTTCCAGATCTTTTACATAGGTTTCTTTGTAATCGAGAAAAAGTTTAGGGAAATGTGACAGTATGTCCCTGTAGCGCCCGAGATAACTACCATTCCGGATACCAAGAACAAGTGAGACACCAGTTACGATTTGCGTTCCATCATCGGTATCCGTAACAATATCGGGCGTCAAAATTCGGCCATTCTTTTCAGTGATTATTAATTCATTGAAGCTTCCATCTGAAAAGAAGTTGTTATCATATTCAAACCGCGCTTTGTTCATGTCGCGAGAGTAAAGATGCATACGGAAAGGCAACCCCCCTGGAGCGAATACGAAATCGCCCTCATAAAGGACCTTCGAGGTATCTACTTCAAGCTCAGATTGAATACCGGCAACTGTAATATCTGTATTAAAGTCTGTCCATTCGCCGCCAAGAGCAATTTGGTACTCACCGCCCCGACCATTGAGAATTCTTCCTTTTGAATGGAACCAAAGGGAGTACTTCTGAGAAAAATAATCTGCCTCTTCGACTGAAGCACCAGCCTCCCTTGCATCATAATGGCCAGCACTCCAATCCAGTGAACCGGACACCCTCGCAGAAGCACAAGGCGCAATAACCATCGAAATCAGAATGATTAATGACAGGGCAAAACAAATATTTAATCTATTTACAAACATCGAATCCATTCAATATCTTGCAAAAAACTCCAGATTGAACCCTTGCCAACCCATTACGGATTGACAAACTCACGATTAACCTGCAATTATTATGCCTCCAGCTAGACCCTGCCGACTTGGTATGCAAGACAAATCAACGCAACATTCCGGGCAAAAAATCGGCCAAATAGCACTGACCAAACAAAGTTATTTCACTGCATTTTATATTCAAGGCAATCTTAATATTTATTTAGTGTGGCACTTGGAGCAGATCATCATTCCCGATACTTTTTCGGGAAAATACTGTTGGGTCATTCCTCCATGCGGCTTGTGACAACTCACACAGCTTAGTTCTCTGCCACTTAATGAACTGGGATCTGGCTTACCACTAACAGGGTGCCCCTTTCCTGTCCCTTGAGTAAAGTGCTTAAGGACTTCCAGTCTTTCATGACATTTCATACACAAATCGTTGACTTCGAAATGAAGCTGAGATCGATGATCAGAGGCATGTGAATCATGACATATCAGACACATTCCGACAGCAACAGGACCATGTACAAACTCATTATCCCGAAACTCCCTTACCTTGCCTAAGTGGCACCCGTTACAAAGATCATTATCATTGTCATTCTTAACTTTGTATTTTGCCGGTCGACTCGATTGATCATGACAGTAAACACACTGAAATACCCCGGCAGGACCATGAACATATTTCTTGGCTATAAGGTTCTTGTGACAAGAACCGCAGGGATTTCCATCAACCGTCGAGAGTGCTAATTGATCAGGAGATGGGTTCATATTGTGGCATGGGGTACACAACTGCTCTTTTTGCGTTACATGCATTACGAAAGGTCTATACCCATCTGGTGGCAATTCATAAGCATCTGACAATACATAAATCTCTGCGTCCACGTTATCGACCAATTTACCCTGCACATACCCCTCGACCCTGATTGAATTTTTTCCCGGCGCGTATTCGGGTTGCAAAATGAGAAAGTCCTTAAATACCGCTTTGTACTCAGAGCTTGAAATATCAATCGGACTGCTTCGAAGGCCATTGATTTCGACAACAACTGCTTCGATCGAAGGTTGAGAGCCTCCTTTCAAGATAATATACCCGGGCCCCTTCAGAAATGTTTTATCTTCCGGATAAATCATCACCAGAGAATGAGCCAATAAAGGCATGAACAAAAAGAAAAAGAAACCAAAAATAATTATTCTAGTTTTATACATCAGAGCAACTCCAAAAGGTCTATATACCTGGTTACCGTTCAGTCATTCATTGTTGGGGTTTAAACATCTGCGGGATCACTGCCTGTCCCGGCAACACCGGATTCTCTTTCAGGTAGTCCTCAGTCAAATATTGAAAGCGATGAATCATTCTGTTTAACGTGTCAACGATCCAGATCGTTTCTTGTTTATCAACATCAACACCTTCCGGCAGATAAAATCCCCCGGGGGCTATGCCCCCCTCTTCAGCAGGGTATTTACCGCCGATAGTTGTCAGAAAAATACCGTCGTGACTAAAAACAACAATCCGGTGTGCAAGGGAGTCCGTAACATAAACATGTCCAGAGGGGCTAACGGCTATCCCTTTCGGCATCTGGAAAGAACCCAGTGCAGTACCTCTTTCACCAAATGATCTTAGAAACTTGCCATCGGCATCAAAAACCTGGACTCGTGCATTTAATGCATCCAAAACAAACAGATTTCCATTCATGTCAAGATCAAGGTCAACCGGGAAATTAAACTCTCCTTGAGCCGTGCCTCGCCGCCCAATCTTATAAACATTTTCCCTGGTTTTTGCAGAGTAAACAAACACCTGATGGTCATCAGGCGATACGACGTAAATCCTGCTTCTGGATTCATCGACCGCAAGATTAACCGGTCGATTGATCCCATCTAGAAACCATTCGTCAAGCAATTTTTCTTCAGAGTTATAAATGCATATTTTTTTCTTTTTGGCATCAACAACATACAATTGCCCAATGCTGTCACCAGCCAAGCCCATTGGTTGCACAAAAGACTTTATGTTTCCTTTTCTATCTCTTAATTTCTCCAATTGCCCCGTGACTAAATCGATAGCATGAACAAACCCGCCAACAGGCTCAGAGACATAAAACTTCCCACCACCGTTTGATAAGACATCGTACGGATGGGAAAAAACAGATACAGGAGCCTCTCTGCCAAAAATAGCCAATTCAATTGCACTTACAGTCTCCTTCTCAATGTCATAGTCGGACTGATAAGAACTTATGTATTCAATCTTGGGATCATCGGACAAAAGCGGCCAGAAGTACCTTTTAGTGACTTCCTGACTGGGTGCACATCCAAAAAACAAAAACATCGGAATAGCTATAAATATCATCCTGACAAACAACATAAATTCCTAACAATAATAGACTAATCGTTCAGAACTCGACGCTCTCGATCATAATATTTCGGTTTGTGGCAACCGGCCAGACAAGCCCCCCCAGTATCTGTGTTGGTCATTTCAATCGGGATTTGCCATTTGCCGAAACCCGGGACATTGTCTAATACGAGGTGGTCTTGCTTGGCGCCGTGCACTCCATGGCAAACATTACAGGTACGCCCTTTATTCTTATTGACATGAATGAAATGCAAGTTCCGGTCGCCATTACGGAAGTTGGTCGCTTCGGATGTCCTTTGATATTCGAAAGCATTTCGATCATGGCACTGTAAACATAGGCTGTACATTGTCGGCGAATAGGGTGCATAAAAACCCCGGGGCCAGTTGCCGTTAAGTAGTTTCACCCGCCTCGATCCGTGCGGAGCATGACAAGCCCAACATTCAGCATCGGAAACCGGCTGATGTTGAAACTTGTAAGCTGAAAACTCGAGGATCTTATCTTCATGACAGGAAGCACATATCTCTGTCGGTCCCATGGTGAACATATTGGTTTCACCGGTGCCATGTGCATCATGACATGAGCTGCAACCATCCTCGAGTGCATCATGCTTGAATGGTTCACCTGTCGCCTTCAGTACTCCACCATGACAGATAAAGCAGAGCTTATCGCCCGTCTCCGGCAACATGAACTCATTCTCTTCACTATGCGGGTTATGACAATTCGCACAACCATCTTCAATTATCGGATGTACGTTCTCGCGAGTGGTCATTTCTGCCTTGCTTTCATGACACATCAGGCAGAGAGCGGTCTCTTCTTCGGGCAACTGATTTTCAGCATTTGAAGCATGCGGATCGTGGCAGATACCGCACTCACCGGCCGCAACCGGCCCGTGTACATACCTACCATCCGCCTTACTCTCGTGACATTCGTAGCAGAGTCGGCTTCCTTCAGCCGGTAGCATCAGGGCCGCGGAACCGGCATGCGGATTATGACAGGAGGTGCAACCATCCTCCAGGGCCGAGTGAACATGGGACAGCCCGGAGGTCGGGTCATCATGACATTCAAGGCAAAGGTCATTCCCCGCCGCCGGAAGCATGTTTCCGGCCGGCCCGGAATGCGGATTGTGACATGAGACACAACCATCCTCAAGGGCTGTGTGAATATGCGCCAAACCGGAGGTCGGATCATCATGACACTCAAGACAAAGAGCATTCCCCGAAACCGGAAGCATGTTTTCGGCCGGGCCGGCATGCGGATCGTGGCACGAAGTGCAGCCATCATCAAGAGCCGGATGGATATGTTCCCCTTCAGATTTTTCCTCATGACACATGAAGCAAAGATTGTCGTCGGGTTGATAAAGAAATTTTTCCTGATTACTCTGATGCGGGCTGTGGCAGCCGGCACAATCATCTTCAACGGCCGGGTGGATATGCGCCTGCCCCGCCGCAATATTATCATGACACATCAGGCAAAGTTGGCTCCCGTTCTCGGGAAAAGTGAAAGCGCCGCGGCTTTCCGGATGTTTTTTGCCGGTCGCTTCGTGGCAGCTGTCACACTCGCCGCCGGCGACCGGATCGTGCACATACCTGGCCTTGCCCATAACAGCGTGACACGAGGACGTAACACACCCCTCGGCCATGGCCGTACCAGCAAAAAAGACCAGTTGGATAACACCAAAAAGATAAAAAAACCTGAATGAATTTGAAATCAAAGCTGCCCTCCGCGCCCCGGCACTACGGTGATTACACGAAACAGATCAAGCGCAATGCCGTATTTTGTTCCAGGACGTTATCATTGCCGCAAGTGGCAAACGACACGATGCACTGACAGACCTCAAGTAATCCGCATGAATATACTAAATCCAGAGGGAAAATTGCAAAAAGCAGGCCAGCATGGAAACATTAGGATCATTGAAAATACTCAAGCAACCACCACTTAAAAAATAACGGTCACAAGCGATTTTCCGAACAAAATAAAACCGGCGCAGGATAATCAGGCGCCGGTTTTAAACTACTTAACAGCGGACAAAACAAAAGCCCGCCAACTGATCGAAGACCAAACTAGCTGCCACCGTAAGAGTGCAGTCCTGAGAGGACCAGATTAACGCCAAGGTAACAGAAAATGGTGGCAGCAAAACCAACTATCGAAAGGATTGCCGCACGCTTTCCGGCCCAACCGCGGGTAAAACGGGCATGCAGGAACGCTGCATAAATAAACCAGACGATCAGGCTCCAGGTCTCCTTCGGATCCCAGCTCCAGTAGGTACCCCAGGCATAGTTGGCCCAGGCGGCGCCGGTGATAATTCCGAGAGAGAGCAGCGGAAAACCGATCATGATCGATTTATAGTTGATGTCATCGAGAATTTTGGTGCTCGGGAAAAGACCAAGAATCCCCCCGGCCGGCGAATCACCTTCGCTTTTATCTTCCTTGCCCGCCTTGATCAAATACATGATCGAGACCCCGCAAGCGACCGCAAAAGCAGCGTAACCGAGAAAACAGGTGATAACGTGATAGGTCAGCCAGTTGCTCTGCAAGGCCGGCACCAGTGGATCAATTGCATCGTTCAGGTTCAGCTGGGCCCAGGTCATGCCGAGAAAAGCAAAAGGAACGACAAAAGCACCGATTGCCTTCTGCTTGTATTTCCAATCGATCAGGATATAGACCACGATGATCGACCAGGCAAAAAAGACAACCGACTCGTAAAGATTCGACAGGGGCGCCCGGCCGTCGGCACCGAGCAGCTGGTATGACTCATACCAGCGCAGGCCAAGGGCCGCCGTATGAACAAGCAGACCGATATAAGCGAGGATGTTGCCGCCGATTGCCACCTTGCCATTACGGGTGGCCAGATAGGCGATAAAAAGAACCATCGAAGCGAAGTATGCGATTGTTACCAAATTAAAAAGCTGAGTACTGTCCATAATTATTCTCCTGAAAACCCTCCCTAGCGGGAAAGCTCCTCTTTCAGTTTATCCCTGAATTCATCAAACCAGATAGCAAAGGCCGGTTGATTCCGGTGCGCATTGCCGGCTACCATGATTCCGACTTTATCGCCGACCGGCCGCAACGTCACCCACAGGCGCCGGTGCGAAAGGAAGAATGCGATCATGCTGCCGACAACCAGCAGGGCACACCCGAGCCAGACGACCCAGACTCCGGGGTCTTTGGCAACCTGCAGGCCGGTATAGAAGCTCTGTTCAACCCCAAGAAGTGTGACGATATACTCGCCACCTCTTTTGGCGTCAAACTGCGGATAATTCTGCATAACAACAAAAGGCGTACCATGCTGATGCTGGCCATCTGTTCCCTTGTCAATATTGACCTGGGCGGCCGGCCCGAAGTTCCTGAAGTTATCTACATGCTGCATCGGAATCAGGCGATTGCCTCCAGGTATCTCAATATGCCCGCCCTCTTTGCCGGTAACCTCGGCAACCTCACCGGTAGCACGTTCTTCAACCCGAAAGCGGTAAATCTTATCAACGGCCGGGCCGTAACTCGACTGGTAAAAGGTGATTCCCTTGTAAGTCAGCGGATCATTGACCTCAATCGTTTTCTTGAGAATTTCGGTGCCGTTTTCAAGGACAACGAGATCGCTGGTAAAATCCTTGGGACGGGTACTCCCAGGATAATAAGTGACGGTAAAGTCGTCACATCGCACCTGGAAATCAAGCTTGATCGGCTCCCGGCCGGTCCGCGGCCAGACCTGATCAACAACCTGTCCTTCAGGAACATTGACATAAGCCTTATAGCCGAACCAGACACCGATAATCGCACCCAGCAGAATGATCAGGAGCGACATATGGGTGACGTAGACGCCAAAACGGGCATACGGTGCCTTTTGCGAGAAGAAATGTATCTTTTCCCCGTCTTCACTGACAACCGGTTTGGCAAAATTGCCGGAGAGAAACTCTGAGACTTTCCCGCGGACGTCCTCGATTGAATGCTCGGTGACGATCTCATCAACATTAGAAAGTGACCTGTAGAAGGGGTCATCCGGGGTCAGATTCGGCTCATTGACGATCTTCATGACTTTCGGCAGCCGCTTAATCGAACAACAAATCAGATTCATCGCGAAGATGCCGAGCAGCGAAACAAACCACCAGGAATGATACATATCGAAGAAATCGAGGGTATCAAACAGACGATACATCTTTTCGCCGTAAAGCTGCATATACTCCTGCGGCGATTTTCCCTGCTGAATCACAGTTCCGATGATTGAAGTAACAGCCAACAGAATCAAGGTGACTATGGTCAGTTTCAGCGAACAGAAAAAATCCCACATCACAGTGACTGGGCTATCTTGATTCCTTTTACTCAAGTCATTTCTCCTGATGCGCCCTGGCAAAGATTACCAAAGCAGTTTTAAATTTAATTGAGGCACAACTTAAACCGAAGCTTAATTTTAGTCAATGTGCATCCGCACAGTTTTTACATTAATTCCAAATCAGGCGAGACCATCTTTTTTCAGCTGCGCGGCAAGAGCTTCGGCTTTTTTCTCGACGCCGGAAGCCATCTCTCTTTTAAAATCAGCCAGCTTGCCGGCCATAACAGTATCTTCTGCACCGAGAATCTGCGCGGCAAAAATCCCGGCGTTGCGGGCCCCGGCCTTGCCGATCGCCATGGTCGCAACCGGAATTCCGGCCGGCATCTGCACGGTGGCCATCAGGGCGTCGAGCCCTTCAAGGCACGAACTGTCGATCGGTACGCCGATCACCGGCAGGGTCGTCTCGGCGGCAACCACGCCGGCCAGATGAGCGGCTGCGCCGGCCCCGGCGATCAGCACCTTTATTCCGCGGCCACGGGCCGAACCGACAATTTCCGCGGTCCGCTCCGGAGTCCGGTGTGCGCTCGAAACCGTCATTTCAAACGGAATATTGAATTGCTTGAGGATTTTTCCTGCTTCGACCATGACCTCATAGTCATTGTCACTACCCATGAGAATGCTGACGAGGGGTTTTTCTGCCATTTGACAAACTCCTTACTTGAAATATTTCAGGGCCTTCTGGCCGATATCGTTACGGTAGTGAACCTTGTCCCAACTGATCTTTTCAACACCTTCATAGGCCTTGGTAATCGCCTGTTCAACCGTCGCGCCGAGACCGGTGACTCCGAGGACACGGCCGCCATTATTAACAACCTGGCCATCCTTCTCCGTCGTCCCGGCATGGAATACGATCAGGTCATCAATTTCGTCAGCGGCATCAAGGCCGCCGATCGGCAGTTCCTTCTCGAAGGAACCGGGATAACCGCCCGAGGCCATGACAACACATACCGCCGCCTTGTCGTGCCATTCGAGCTCGGATACGTTGAGCTGCCCCCGGGCGCAGGCCTGCAGAACCGGGACGATATCGGATTTCATCCGCGCCAGTAACGGCTGTGCTTCCGGATCACCGAAACGGGCATTAAATTCAACGACCCGGGCGACGCCGTCCTTGATCATCAGGCCGACGTAAAGGATGCCGGAATATGGGCAGCCGTCACTCGCCATGCCGGCGATGGTCGGCCTGACGATTTTGTCGATGATCTGGGCGTTGATTTCAGCATTAACCACCGGCGCCGGCGAGTAGGCCCCCATGCCGCCGGTATTAAGACCTTCATCGTTATCAAACACCCGCTTGTGGTCCTGGGACGAGTCGAGCGGCAGGATGTTCTTGCCATCGGTGAAGGCAAAGAAGGATGCTTCTTCACCCTCCATGAACTCCTCGATAACAACCGAGCTCCCGGCATCACCGAACACCGACTCAACCATGATGTCTTCGATAGCAGCAATCGCCGTCTCCTCATCCATGGCGACGATGACCCCCTTGCCGGCGGCCAGACCGTCGGCCTTGACGACAATCGGCGCACCCTGCTCTTTGATGTAGGCAACGGCCGCATCGCGATCGGTGAAAGATTGATAGGCTGCGGTCGGGATATTATATCGCGCCATCAAATCCTTCGAGAAACCTTTACTTCCTTCGATCTGCGCCGCTGCCTTGCTCGGCCCAAAGATGTCCAGACCGGCGTTACGAAAACGGTCACAAATCCCCATGGTGAGCGGGATTTCCGGCCCGACAACGGTCAGGTCGATAGCGTTCTCCTGCGCAAAAACGAACAGGCCATCGATATCGTCAGCTGCAATTGAAACACATTCAGCCAACTCCTTGATTCCTGGATTGCCCGGCGCACAGTAAATCTTTCCAACCAGCGGCGACTGGGAAATCTTCCAGACCAACGCATGTTCGCGGCCACCGCCGCCTACAACCAGAACCTTCACAGCTAGTTCTCCCGAAAAATTAATTTGTTGTTCTCAAAGAATTTGAAAGAATAAAACATATCTTAAATATCAACAACACTAAAGAAGCTTTTATTTTGAGTTGATAAGGCACTGGGTACCCCCTCTATTCATTATTTTTCTCCATGCTGTGCTCGTCTTACTGCTGACAGGTTAGCCTCGTAAAGTCTGTTACCAGGGGCCATCTCCAGAGCCTTCTCATAATAACTGGCTGCCAGAGCATATTCGTTGAGAGCAAAAAAGTTATTGCCAATCGAATTAAAAACTTCCGGATGGTCTCCGTATTTTTCAACATAATTCTCTAATCCTGAGATCGACTCTAAATATTCTTTACTGGAGTATTTTTCATAAGCTCTCGCCTGATAGGCAGATAAAATTCTATTCTGCAGAAACTTCCCGAGATCGGGCCTAACTTTCAGGGCTTTATCAAAAGAATCAATTGCGGGTTCATAATTCTTTTGTGCCAAATGTTCGTTGCCGAGTTGCATGATGCCGATATCAAAGTCAGGATCAAAACGAACCAATTCCTTGAGATAGGTGACCGTATCCGTCCAATATGCGGCATTATTAACAATCGAGACGCTATTGATCACTATCAAAAAAGCAATGGAGCAGAGAGCAATGTTCGATTTAATCCTGTACGCGCCAAAGACAAGGAAAACAGCCAGCCCGAGTGAAGAAAGATACAGTGCTTTTTCAGCATAATAATAATAAGAACCACCAACTACCGAGAGCGGCAGGACCACGAAAAACAAAACGAGCCAAAAAAACATTTGTCGATTTTTTAGAAAAAAATACAGGAGAACTCCGCCGACAAAAAACAATAAAAGCACTTTGAAAAGAAGGATTTGTGATGAGAATAAACTCTGGTCATAGCGATAGATAGTAACGGCATTGTCCTGCAGAAAAAAAATTTTGATGTGCCTGTAAACAACTTCGGAAGCAAGGTTCAAATACCCTAGGGCATGCAAGTCTTTCAGGGGGATCTGACCGACGAATACCGCCCTTACAAACAAATAGATGATCACAAGAGCACTAAAAGGAACCAGCCTTTTCAGAATGTTCAAATCGCAAAATTTCACATATGAATATTCATATGTGATCAATATAGGCAGAAGGAGAATAACAGCTTCCTGGAATAATATGCCTGCCAAGAAGACCAGGCAGGCAACAACATACCTTTTCTTGATATAAAGGATAAGTGCCAAAAGAATGAACAATGCGGCAAAGATATGAGAGTCGGAATAGGCCCAGTAGACGACCTCACCCCGGGCGGGAATAGATGCATAGAACAAACTGGAAACGAATGCAAGCTTATTACTTTGAGTCAGTTCGCGAACCAGGAAGAATGCTGCGACAACAACGAATGAATTAAGTATGAGATTTACGAACTTATACCAGAATACATTGTCAGCAAAAACACTGTATTCAATATAATGAAATAGCGTGGTGAGTGGTCGATAATATTCAAGTGTTTTCACCTCTGCACCCGCATAAGTGAAATTTTCACCGATAAATTTAGAGCCGAAAAACGATTTTATTGCGGTTGAAAAGGACTTGATTTGGGCGTTATCAACGAAAACACCATTTGAGTCCCATACGAAACCATTTTTCAGGGTCAACCCGTAAATGACCAGCGAATATAGCGAAAGCAACATCACCATCAACCATAAATGATTGTTATCTCGCCCTAAACTCTCCTTTCCCTGAAAAAACATTCCAATCTCTGAAAATTTCGAACAGAAAGAACTAATGCCTGAAATGGCGCATCGACGTAAACACCATCGCCATGCCATGCTCATCCGCGGCGGCAATCACTTCCTCATCCCGGATAGAGCCACCCGGCTGGATAACCGCGGCGATGCCCGCTTCGGCCGCATTGTCGATCCCATCGCGGAACGGAAAGAAGGCATCGGAGGCCATAACCGAGCCCTTGACCTCGAGCCCGGCGTGTTCCGCCTTGATCGCAGCGATGCGGGCCGAGTTGACCCGGCTCATCTGACCGGCTCCAACGCCGACAGTCATACCGTCTTTGCCGTAGACGATGGCGTTCGATTTGACAAACTTGGCGACCCGCCAGGTGAAGAGCAAATCCTCCATCTCCTTTTCGGTCGGCTGGCGCTTGCTGACCACCTTGAGCTCGCTGTAGAGATCGAGATCGCAATCCTGAACGAGGATGCCGCCGTTGACCTTCTTGTAGTCGAACCGGGCAGCCGGTTCTTGCGGCCATTCGCCGCACGCAAGCAGCCGGACATTCTTCTTGGCGGCAACGACAGCAACCGCTTCATCCGAAACCGCGGGAGCGATAATCACCTAGACAAACTGCTGGTCGACAATCGCTTGCGCGGTTGCCGCATCGAGTTCACGATTAAAGGCGATGATCCCGCCGAAGGCCGACTCGGTGTCGGTGCTAAAGGCCCGCTCATAGGCTTCGAGCAGAGTTGCGCCGTAGGCGACGCCGCAGGGGTTAGCGTGCTTGACGATCACGCATGCCGGCCCCTCATCGAACTGCTTGACGCATTCAAGCGCCGCATCGGTATCGGCAATATTGTTGTAGGAGAGCGCCTTGCCCTGAAGCTGCCGGGCTGTGGCAATCGAGGACTCGGAGATATCTTTCTCGACGTAAAAGGCTGCCTTCTGATGCGGATTTTCGCCGTAGCGCATCACTTCATTGCGCTTGTACTGAACGGTCAGGGTGTCGGAGAAGGTGGTCGGCTCATCTCCGGTGCGACAGCCGAGCCAGTTGGAGATGGCTCCATCATAGGCAGCGGTGTGCTGATAAACCTTGACCGCCAGCTTGAAATTGGTTTCACGCGAGACTGCCCCATCACTTGAATTCATCTCCTCGAGCACGGCCGCATAGTCGTTATGGTTAACCACAACAGTCACGTCCCTGTTATTCTTGGCAGCCGAACGAAGCATGGTCGGGCCACCGATATCGATATTCTCGATAGCATCTTCGAGGGAGCAGTCGGGATCGGCGACAGTCGCCTCGAAGGGGTAGAGATTGACCACAACCATGTCGATCGGCTCGATGCCATGTTCTTCCATCTTGGCAACATGCTCGGGATTTTCCCGCATCCCTAGCAGACCACCATGCACCTTCGGATGCAGGGTCTTGACCCGGCCGTCGAGCATTTCCGGGAAACCGGTAAAATCAGAGACATCCTTGACGTCAAGACCGGCCTCGCGCAGCATCCTGGCGGTTCCACCGGTCGAGAGAATTTCGATATCGAACCGGCTCAGCTCCTTTGCAAAATCGACGATACCGGCCTTGTCCGACACACTGATCAGGGCCCGTTGAATCACTGCCATCTTTTCATTCCTTTCGCTATCCGTATCTATTTAAAAACAGAAAATGCCGCAGTTTACGGCATTAGAAATCGATTGCAGACAAGAATGCTTTTTCGAAGGCCGGGGTCCCGGACAGTGGGTAAGGCTTCAGCTTTTTGGCTAAATTTTCGACACGCTCGGGGCCATCATCGAGCATCAACATCCGCTGGACCCCTTGCAGCACGCCGCCCGGCTCGAAACGCACCTTATCTATCATGTTTTCCGGCAGCATGGCAACTCTTTTCAGGGTCTTTTTCGTTAGTGAAAAACCGAAGGCTCCGGTGATGACAATATCGGCAATTTCACCCGCCTCTATTTCGGCCTTTTTCAGCAAACAGTTAACTCCGGAAAAGACAGCAGCCTTGGCCAGCTGGAAGTTGCGAATGTCTTTTTGTTCCAAGAGGATAGAAGTTTTCGCATCCCGGTAAAGCTGCAATGCTAGATTGCCATCTAGAGAGACAATGTAACGTGACAGATTGGTCTTTACATGTTCAGGTTCAACAATACTGCCATGCCGATCGATCAAACCACTCTCAAGTGATGTCGCAATAATCTCAACCAGACCGCTGCCACATATCCCTCTCGGGGGAATATCTCCAACGACTTCATAATCAAACCGTTCATTATTTAACCTACAACCATATATCGCGCCAGAACCATATAACATTCCAGCGCGGATATCGCCCCCCTCGAAAGCTGGACCCGCGGCAACCGAAGTGACCCACCAATTCCCGTTGGAAAAAAGGGCAATTTCACCATTTGTTCCTATATCTATGTAGAGTGTATTTTCATTCGGCATGTCTTGCCCAAAAAGAAAAGCGACAAGGTCTCCTCCGACAAATCCATTAACCAAAGGAAAAAGGTAAAGAGGCACCGGCAGATCTAAACCTATCTCGTCTGGTTTCATCATAATTGCCGAGCAATCGATTGGTTTATAAGGTGGGGTGAGAATCGAATTAACCGACTTATTTTGAATAAGAATGCTTACTGCCGGATTAGCGGCAGCAGCAAAAGCCGAAATCAAATCAGGCCTGATTTGAGCCTCTTCCAGCAATGTAATAACCAGATTATTTATGCCATCGACCAATACTTTTTGAAGCTTTTCTGACTCACCATGAAGCGCAGCATCAATTCGTCGCAAAACATCACATCCAAATTGAATTTGTGGATTCAATACCTGTTTTTCAAGCAGACAACAACCACTT
The DNA here is from genome assembly GCA_002869615.1 of Desulfuromonas sp. Taxonomy (NCBI): domain Bacteria; kingdom Pseudomonadati; phylum Thermodesulfobacteriota; class Desulfuromonadia; order Desulfuromonadales; family Desulfuromonadaceae; genus Desulfuromonas; species Desulfuromonas sp. The sequence continues at coordinate 104,700 of PKUH01000106.1, forward strand.
TCGCTTAAAACTCTTGCGGTTATTGAGGTTGTGCCAATATCCAGAGCAAGCAACATGTTTGTGTCCTTCCAGTCCTCAAAAATAACAAGAAGAAATACATTACAAGGTCATTAATTTAAAAACTCTTTTTTGCGTTTATCAGCAAAAACAAAATACCTGAAAGTTATAAAAAGGAAACCAGCCACCAAAAAGATATTACAAAATTGAACGAGCTGATGAGGGAAAGAAAACATATCAACAAAGAAGAATAGTGAAGCAAGGTTCAATAAATACCCGCAAGAATGCGCTGCAACATATCTAGCAATCCCCTTTATATGCTCACCTTCATAAGAAAATGAATAGTGGGAATGGCCAATATAAGCAATTGTTGCAGCGACAGGATACAGAATAGTTACAGCTAGTTTAGGGTCAACCCCCTGCCAAGTCACAAATAAATAGACTAAGTAACCCAACAGATTCGAAAAAAGCCCCACAGCTCCATATCGAAAAATTTGACCTAAAGGCAAACCTGAAAATTTTTCAATCAGCATGATATTTGGAGTCGATAGACAGTTTAAGACGTTACGCAAAAGTGCTTCATTAAATATGAAATTATTTTTTTTTGCAGATTACGGTCCAAACCTTCTGATGTAAGCCCCAGAATAGATCATCACAATAACCGACCACAATATCATTAAAGAAAGGTGAGAGGGCTTCTTTGATCTCTATTTCGGAATCAAATGCTCTGAAGATTGTCCCATTCCGCAAGCCATAAGGGTCATTGGTAATTTCATAGTGGCCGGGGTCTAGTTGTTTCGCATCTTTCAAAATGTACGACCCGGTCATTGCCAAAGAAGCTATAAATTTCCCTCCGGGTTCCAGAACACGAGAAATTTCGTCGAGGTTGGTGTCGAATGTATCTCCCTGCTCAACGTAATAACAGGCATGACATGCCAACACATAGTTAAAAAAACCGTCTTCATATGGTATATTTGCATTGGCACCTTTTTTCAAGGTCGCATTAATACCCAGAGCATCCAGGCGGTCTCTAACATGTTGGTTAATTTCGTCAGCAATTTCAATCCCGTGGATCTCCATTCCGATATTGTTCAAAAGTGGCATGTTCCGTCCATCGCCGTACCCAATATCAAGAATCTTTTTGCCTTCGAAGTTGTCGTCGTTAATACATGTTGCAGGATAGTTCCCCAGAAAAGCCCTTACAACAAATTCAACCGGATAAACTGCGGAGGTTTTGTCTTCGGCGTAACGTTTTGCGTATTCCTTGGTAATCATGGCCTTCCTTTAATTCTATTAGCTTGAATATGCGATGTTTATTTCGTCTCAGATCATTCGAGCTTTATTTATTTTTGCACCAGTTCTGCCATTCCGAAACCGGTCTTGCCAAACTCATTACCACAATAAAGCATGTATCTTTTCCCCTTATGATCAAAGACCGCCGGATATTCGATCATTTCGGAGTCCCAACCCTCATCAGAAACATCAATCCCAACCAGGTCATCCATACGTTCCCACTCTAAACCATCCTTCGATTCTGCATAACCAATTCGATACTTTTGGCCTCTATAGGAATACCAGATTTTATAAATGCCGTCTTCATGCAAAACAGAGAATCGGGCGAAAGCATATTCCGATTCGTCTTTGCCTTTTATGCAAACATGATTGGAGGTATCCCAGTGGATACCGTCACGCGATTCAGCATATTTGATAACGTGATTCATGGACTCCTTGGCTTTTCCCCACTTCAGGTTAGAACCGTACCACATTTTGTAAGTATCCCCGACCTTCAAAATGGCCGGATAAGATATTGTGTAAAGGTCCTCTTCGGTCAGCCCCATAATCGGTCTTGTCGAATATTTGACATACTCGTTCCTGTCGTTTTCACAAATCGCCAGCCCATTAGTATTCCTCCAGGGGACAACTACGCTCAAACACCACCCCATATAATAAAGGTACTTTTTATTTCCGGGCATATTAACGATACAACCTATTGAGCAGCCACTATCGTCAAACAGTCCCGGATCGCCCGGGCCAAGAACCTGCACGGAGGGGTGGGAAATGATTTCGTATTTTACGACATCAAAATCAAGGCACGTTATACTCGAGCGGTTTTCGGCATCACGGCAACTGAAATATATCCTGAAAACATCATCTTGGAGATGTTCCGGAAATGGATTTGCACAATGGGAGACAGCCCAATCTGCAACATTTTCAAGACAATATATTCGACCCAGCTTTCTCCACTTCATAAATTTTCCTCTGCAATTTTCAGCTCTTTATTAAACCTGATGCCCTATTTTGTCGCCGGTATATAAACCTTTGTAGAAATAGTCATCGTACCCATACTCCTGCATTTTTGATGCAACGCGGTCTATATCGTAGTCCACTCTTTTCAAAAATACATTTTGCCCGTCATATAGTGCAAAAGCGGCCCGGGGGTCTCCGTCTCTCGGCTGACCGACTGAACCGGGATTGCAGTATAGAGCATTGTTAAAAATCTTCAAAGTTTGAATATGGGTGTGCCCGGAAAAGTAATAACGTGATCCACGATTCTGGAAATATTCTTCGTTGACATCCAGCATATATTCATCTAGTGGATCATCCCATCCACCATGGACAAACGAGGCAGCATCAATCCGAAAAGTTGCTACCGATCTCCGAAGCCACTCCAGATTATCTGCTCTAATAATTTTCCGTTGGGACTCAAGTAGAAGATTTGCTGAGTTCGAACGCGGACATTTTTCGTTGCAGACCAGATAGAAATCATGATTCCCCAGAACGTTCTGGACATTTTTTTCCCTGAGGATATCAATACATTCATTGATATAGCAGTAATAGCCGGCAACATCACCAAGGGAGACAATCCGCTGGCAACCGAAATTGTCTATTTCTCCCAGAACAGCTTCTAGGGCCGGAAAATTCCCATGAACATCTGAAATAACAGCAATCATGAAAACTCAACAACATCTTCAATATACCTGGCCGCCTTTCCTTTGGACAGCCTGGCCACCTCAGGCTTTTTACCTTCGATGAAATATTCTATACACATTTCCGGCTCATTAAACCCGAAAGCCGCACGCAATGAAAGGGAAGATGAAAAACGCGGGTTTATCTCGAGCAATAGAAACTCACCTTCGTGTTCCCTGAATTGAAAGTTGGTCGGACCGACGGGTTTGAATAAATGACACAGTTCCATGACACATTGATCGATATTTTCGTTTTCGATTGTGGCCGCTTTAACGGTCGATCCGTCCCGCCCCAACTTTCTAACAAATGTGACAGATTGGGAAATTGACCCGTCGCCGAGACCAAAAGCACCAACCGTATATTCACTTTCAATGCTACCAACTATGCGCTGGACCATGAAATCCTCAGCAGTTTTCCTTCTCCAGTACTCATAGTCCTCCGACGATTGAATTTCGCAAATACCTTTCGATGCGGTAGAACATCTCGGTTTCAACAAAAACGGGGAGCCAAGTTCAGCAACGGCGTCATTATATGACCCGGAAATCCGGCTAGGAATGACCGGAAAACCTTGCGTCTGCAAATATTCATGCATACGCCATTTGTCCTGCGACAATGTGACCAGTTGTTCGGCATTCATAACCATTTTAGCAAATTTATCGCCGAAAACCTGTCTCTCGAACATGACCCGCAAGACTTCTTGTTCAACTCCAAAACAGACCAGGTCGATATCAAACCGGCGCATAACCTCTAACAGGAACCCGGGGTAATCCGGATCTACTGCAGGGACCGATTCTATAAAATCGTCACACCACTGCCTACCAACAGCATCGGCAAAAACATCCATGCCGACAACCCGCACAGAATATCGACCCGCCTTCAAGGCTCGAACAATTCCGTAACCGATAATTGCACCAACGGCTGTCACCAGAACATTATAGGTTTTCACTTTGGCAGAATCGCTTTCAAAATACTCGCCACGACACATTTACGGCAGAGCTTGTTTAACAAAAATCTCGCAACATATATTTCGAGTTTCAATCAGAAAGAAGCCGTGCAAGTTTTTCCCGGTCAATCAAAGGAAACTGGTCTTCAATGCCTCGAGGTCCTGGCGCCGGTTCCGGAATCGTTTGTGATTCCGGAGACAAAATGACTTCGATCAAGTGAGGGCTGGCGCCTTTCAACCCGTCATCAAGAAGGTTGAAATTGTCTTTGCTTTCTATTTTCGTATATTCAAGCCCGAAGGCACAAGCAACCTTACTAAAATCAGGATTTGAATAGCCGAGCGCCGTACCATAACATTTATTATCAAAATACTTCTCATGAAAACCGCGGACCATCCCTAGCGACTGGTTGTTCATTACGATAATCTTTATCGGCAAGCCTTCCCGGGCTATGGTTTGCAGTTCCTGAATATTCATTTGAATGCCACCATCCCCGGCTATACACACCACCTGCCTGTTTTGGTCTGCACAATAAGCTCCTATGCCTGCAGGCAAAGAATACCCCATTGCACCATGCCCACCGGAGTTGAGTAATCTCATATCTACTGTCATGTCCAAAGATTGAGCTACCCACATCATATTTTGCCCAACATCGGAACATACGACTGCGTCTTTCGACAGTTTCGTGCTTAAATAACGGATAAAATGATTCGGATCTATATAATCTTGATCATGTGCACTCTCCGTCGCCAATTCTTTTGCAACTAAATGGACCTGATTAATCCAATTTCCGTTATCCGGTGGCTCTGCAGGGGCCAATCCAAGAAGATCCGACAGAAAAGATTGTAAATCAGCGCAGACACAAATATCCGTGTCAACATGATGGTCCAACAGGTCAGGATCAATATCGACATGAATGACACGCGCATTTCTCGCAAACAGGTCCCTCCTGGGACCGGTTTGGCGTTCATCCAATCGGGATCCCAAAACCAACAGCAAATCGGACTTGGCTATTGCCATATTTGAATGACGATTTCCGTAAGAACCGATAAAACCGAAGTAGTGTCTTTCGGAGTGATCAATTGCGCCAAGTCCCATCAAAGAACAAACAACAGGCAAATCAAAAGCTCGAACCATTTGCTTGAAGATTTCCCTGTCTTTTAGTGCGGCGACGCCCCCCCCGGCTAACACCAATGGCCTTTTGGCCCCTGACAACAATCCTGCAATTTCCCTAAGCACATCCGGGATCCGACTATTTTGATTTCTGTCACAGGCCTTATATTCCTTTGAATCAAAGAAGCTATCGAGGCTTTCCGGATTGATATCGGTTGCCTGTACGTTATGTGGCAGATCAAGAAGCACGGAACCTGGACGTTCAGTAGTTGCCGTAAAAACAGCTTTTTCCAAATAGTACCGAATGGTTTGGGGATCAACGATGGTTTTGGCAAACTTGGTGATTGGCGATACAATCGAAACGATATCTGTTTCCTGAAAGCTTTGTTGTCTTATTTCTGATTTCGATTTGATAGCGTGAGTACTTACCTGCCCGGTCAGGAAAAGGCATGGGATTGAGTCGAAATAGGCATTAGCAATCCCCGTGATTAAATTAGTTGCACCCGGGCCACTTGTGGCAAGCGCAACTCCAAAATTTCTATTAATTCTTGAATAGGCGTCAGCACAGAAAGCCGAAGCTTGTTCATGGTAATTCTGCACGTATGAAAGACCATCAATTTTGTGTAATGAATCTACAAGGTGAGTGACCGCCCCCCCCTGATAGCCAAAGACATGCATTATCCCGCGCTCATGGATAAAAGACATAACATAGTCTGAAAGTTTCATAAAAGTTGCTCCGGAGCCTCCTTATAAACACTTACCTAAGTTTCCAGAAAGGCCATACGCCAAGCTGAGAATGACTATTCTGGTCTTTTAAGACCGTAAATATTTTTCACAATGGAAATAGGTCTTTGCTTTGTTTCGATAAATACCTTCGACAAATAAATCCCAATTACACCGACAAACAAGATAATCAGGCCGCCAAGAAGCCAAATCGAAACCATAATCGATGTCCACCCATCTACCGGGATCGAAAAAAAGAGCCTGTTTATTATCAGAAACAAGGCATACATTACTGAACCCGAAAAAATTAAAGAACCTGTAAAAAAAATAGACATTAAAGGTTTACTGCTAAATGAGGTTACAACGTTCACAAGATGGGCTAGTTTATGCACTAAACTATAGGTCGTTGCACTGGTTGATTCTTTTTGTACGAATTGCTGGTTTTGAATATACCCCGTCAAAACCCACAATCCTGACATAACGATTTCCCTTTCACGGTACAGCATAAGGGACTCTACATAAGGTTTTTTCATAAGCCTTGCGGTAGTAATATTTTTGGGATGATCAATGTTGATCGTTCTATCAAGAACCCAGTAATAAAATGATCCGGTTAACCTTTCAAACAAACTGCCCTTCCGGCTTTCCTGAACACCATATACAACGTCACATTTTTCTTTCTCTAATTGTTCATCAAAGCTAAGCAGCCATTCGGGAGATTCCTCCAGGTCACTGTCTATAAGAAACACCTTATCTCCTCTCGCATAAGACAAGCCAGTCATCATTGCTTTATGATGGCCAAAGTTCCTCGAGAGATCAACAACGACGACATGTTGGTCCTGCCTTGATATTTATATGGCCAATTCAATACTGTTATCGGGTGAGCCATCGTTTACAAATACCAGTTCAAAATCTTCACCAACCAGTTCCTTGGCCGCAGCGGTTGCTCTTTGATAGAAGTCACTAATGTGGTTAGCTGAGCAATATAAAGTCGTAACAATTGATAGTTTCATGTAAATAAAAACCTTTATGGAAGTGACTTCACTATTTATTTCCGTATTCTGATTTTGGCTGAGATGAGTGTTTGCAATTATTAATCGCCAATTCAACTTTGAACTGACACAGTTGCGCGATCAGGATACCACGTATTTTATTGAAGCCCAGCTTAACTACTGTGGTTAAAAAATCTTCCACAACGTTTCCTGATGGTTATAGATCTCTGCTATGGTTCTCTTTCAGACAGCTGCTCAATGCGCTCACCTAGAAGAGCATTTTCCTGGGCAAGGTTTTTGACTTTGTCTGACAGCTCCGAGAGCTTGATCGAAAACTGGACCGAAATCAATAAGAGGAAGATGATTGAAAACACAAAGAGCGTGGTTGTTGGCAAAACCGCTCCTATCAAATTGGTAATTGAAACAAGCCAATCATACCTGACAACCATTAGAAGCATGACTACTGCCGTCAATAACCATAAAACAGCATATTCTTCTCGTACTTTTCGCCGGCGGACAAGCTCAATGACAAAAACAAAAATAAGGATCGAAACAATAAATGCGAATACTTTCTGATCAGGAGTCATTCTTTTCTCCCCGATAAAATGTTCGGCTTCTTAACAGAACTACCAAGATTGAGAGAAGCATTTTAAATGTATAATACAGTGGGCTAAGTCCGCTATGCATAGATCTCCCTTGAGTGTTCTCATGCATTTCCACGGCAACTTCCTTTATCTTAAAACCAGCCCTGTGGAGACTGATCAAAACATCTGCGTCCGGATAATCGCAGGGGAAGATATCCTTCACAAAAAACAACATAACATGCCGATTAAAAGCCAGAAACCCGGAGGTGCAATCACTGATACGTTTCCTGATAATAATTGAAACGATTTTCCTGAAAACAAACATGCCGATCTTGCGGGAAAATGAAGGTACATAACACTTGGTTCCCAGGAATCTTGAGCCGAGAGCAAAATCAGCCTCACCAAGGATAACCGGATGAAGAACATCCAGAATCGAATCAGGTTCATGTTGCCCATCACCGTCAACCTGAACAACATATTCGTAATTATTCATCAAGGCATATTTGTAACCGGTCTGAATTGCTACTCCGTATCCCATATTAAAGGGATGCGAAACCACTCTTGCTCCGGCGCTACGAGCCAACTCGGCCGTATCGTCCTGGGAGCCATCATCAATGACCAGAATATCGGCCGTTCCGATGGTTGTCTTAACTCCAGCAACGACCCGACTGATGTTCAGCGCTTCATTAAAAGCCGGGATGATGACGAGTACACGTTCGTTCTTTAAAGACCCTTCTCTTTGCAATTAATACCTCACAAAAATCCACAAACTATAAATTCTTGGTATTCGACGACCTGACACTTGACCATAAAGACCAGAACCCGGAAAAGACCACCCCAAATAATCTCGGATTACTAATCAGTCGGCCCAGATAATCAAAAAAAACACGGGGACGCAGATAAAAACGCCGGAGCATCTCCCGTTGCGCAGCATTCAAATCTCGCGCCTCAAGACCGTACGGAACAAACACTGTATTCAACAAATTCATCTTTTCCCAATCCCCGGAAAACTTTCCGAACTCTTCAACACGCGCTTCAATTTCAGTCCCCGGGAAAGGAGTCAACATGGCAACACTAATGTCATTGAGTGGTAAAGCCAACATCAAAGAGAGAGTCTGTTGAAGTGTTTGACGCGTTTCTCCAGGATTTCCAACGATAAAAAATCCTTTCGCGTTCAGGCCTTCTTTTCGAGTCAACTCCACCGCACTTCTTATCTGGCTGAGGTTTATGTTTTTATTTATAATTCTGAGTATTTCATCCCTACCACTTTCAATGCCATAACTTATTTGCCAGCAGCCGGCTTTTTTCATCAATCTCAAACCTTCGCTGGTCACATGATCCACCCGTCCAAGACAAGACCACGAAATATCTAAGTTCAAAGCAATAAGTTTATGGCAAATTTCAAACAATCTTTTTTTAAAGGTTATAAACGTATCATCTTCGAAACTGAACTCGCGAACCCCAAACTCAACATACAGGTACTCTATTAAATGGACAATATATTCTGCGGAATAAGCATGGCAGCTTTTCCCGAAAACAGATCTATCACAAAAAATACATTCATTCGGACATCCCCTTGAACTGACCAGTGAGACGGATGGCTTTTTTCGAACCTTGAAAGCCGGAGATGTGTACTTCTCAGGGAAACCCTCAAGTAGATCCCACGCCGGATAAGGTAATGAGTCAAGTTCATTGACAGGGCTGCGCGCTTTCGTTCGGATCAGGTCACCAGCTGTGTCCCTGTAAACAATCCCCTCGACGTCAGCCAACGGCTTACTCTCTTTGATAGCCTGCAAAAGACAAACAATTGTTTCCTCGCCTTCTCCGAGGACGGCAATATCGATATCAGGCAACCTGTTTAGAGTTAATTCAGGAACCGCGGAAACATGCGGTCCACCCAATATGATAATAATATCGGGAAACGCCTCTTTGATGATCGCTGCTAAAGATTTTGCATGACTGATAGAAAGCGTCGTAGAAGATATTCCCAGAACTTCGGGGCAAAAAGCATTGATCTCGTGCAGTGTTGCATTCAGATCCATGTTCCTTGCGGCAGCATCGATAACAGCGACTTCATGGCCAGCTTCCCTCGCGACCGCCGCAAGAAGAAGGATGCCCAATGCCGGCGCTGAACTTCCAGCTCCGGAAAGTTTCCCATAGCGCTCCCGAAACGATACCGGTGGTGTTACAAACATGGTTTTCATGGATAATCAAGAAGCCTTTTGCAGCAAATCATGACAGAACCGAAAGAAAGTTTACGTGAACCATATCACCCTAGAGGAACTCGAGATAAGGTGATGCAACAGGCCTCAGCTCAGGGAAGCGCTTGAAAACTATACCGAAATATTTTCGAGCATTTTCTTTTTGGCCCATTTTAAAATATGTTTCAGCTAAATTAAAATAAGCATAAGCGAAATCCGGACGCTGTTTGATCGCATTTAAAAAAAGAGCTACTGCCTGATCATATTTTTCCATATTTTTACTCAGCAAACCATAACTATTAAGGACTCTGCTACTCTCCGGATTCAATCGTAAACTCGCTTTAAAATTCGCCTCCGCTAAATCTCGACGTTCAAGAATAGTGTATATCTGCGCATAGTTGTAATATATCTGCCAATTCTCGCCGAAATGACGTTCAAGCAAACCATACTGCTCAATCGCTTTGTCATAGAAGCCCAACTGCTGCAAAAGAACAGCATACTCACCTCTTCTTGTTGGATTGTTCGGTTCAGCATCTGCCCTGATTCGAGCTTTTGCCCGTATCCCCTCCAATTCGGGAAGCAGGCTTTCGTATTCTGCTTTTGCCACATCGACATATTCCCTACAACTGTCCAGCAGTATAATTGGACAAGACTTCTCTCTGGATACCTTGTTAAAGCTGGCAGCAGCCTCGATAAGTCGTCCACGACTTCGAAGTATTTTACCCTTGAAAAGAATAAAACGAATATTGCCTGGATTTTTTCTGAGCGCTGTTTCGATTAGCTCTTGAGCTCGATCCATATCCGATTGATCGTATGCAATTTTACTTTTATAAAATTCGACGGTTGCATCCCCCGGGGACTTTTTTTGAGCTTCGGTCATCAGGTCAAGCGCCTTGCCATGAAGTCCTAGTTGCAAATATGCCTCACTAAGAATATGCAGAGGGAACAGGTTGTTCTCATCCAAAAAAACAGTTTCAGCCGGTTGCAGTAGTTCGACAATTTTTGCGAATTGATTGTTTTTCAGATATTCCCGGGCCAACCAGTACCTGGCTCGGGAAGAGGTTGGCACTTTTGAAACATTATCCTGCCATAGCCTCTCGGCATTAGCCCAGAGGGAAACTCTATCAAGAGTCAGGATCGAACATACGATCAGAAGCGTTAAAAATATGCCGGCAAGAAGCCTGCTCATGGCAAAGGTCTCGATAAATCCGAGAACGGCAATGATTAGACCGAAACTCGGCAAATACATCCGATGCTCGTAAATAGTATCGAGAGGAATAACTGTCGATTCGGTGGCAAGCAACAGAAAAAAAGAAATAATCCCTAAAAATACCAGAGGTTTTTTCCGGTGCAGAGCCGCACCCAACCCAAACAGGAAAGAGAGGAAAAGAAACCCGAAAAGAGCCCTTGAATCATAAATCGTTTCAATGAGGGGCATGGCATATTCAAATACCTGCCCCACGGGTAGAAAAAAAAGCTTTATATATTTTGTAACGACCCAGAATTGAGTCAACAGGTATTTAAAGTGAACCATATCAACTGAATGGACGATCCGGCTGACAACTTCCCCTTCTGCGACCGGTAGAAAGAAATCGACTACCCCACCCTTGATATCTGACACAGTACTGCCAGCGGACAGGAACTGATTGACCCCGACAGAAACCGGTAAAAGCATGTACGGCGCTATTGATTTTATGGTTTCGCGGAAGTTCCACTTTTCACCTCTAAAGAGGGCATAATCAAAGAGAATCAGGAAAAATGGCAAAACGACTGTATTCTCTTTGCTGAACACGGATAAAAAACCGCAGAGGAGCGAAATGACTAGCCAGAATTTGCGCGCACTGAAAAAGCCATCTCGGCCATTTAACATGGTGCGATATTGAATATAAAAAACCAGTGAAAGCAAGAAGAAGAGACTGCTCAGCAGGGCCATTCTTTGAACAACATACATGACAGCCTGACTTTGCAACGGATGAAGTGCAAAAAGACCGGCACCAAAAAATGTCAGCCAGGGTTTCTCTTTGAAAAGGACTCGCAAAAGACGGTGCACAAGCAGAACGTTGCAAGCATGTATGATGATATTAACGAAATGGAACCACTTGGGATTCATTCCGAAAAGTTCATAATCCACGAAAAAAGAGAGGTAGGCGATCCCGCGGGGGTCAAAAACATGACGCAATGCATAACCCAGATCGCCAATCCAGATATTATTGACAATCCTCGCATAGTCATCAAGATACCAGCCTGCATTCAGCCCTTGGGAATACAATAATAGAACCAGTAGAAAAAGCGACACAGGCGCTATTAATCGTGTGTGCTTAGACTCAGGGGAAAGAAAATATCGACCGGACTGCTGCTTAGACCTCATCTACAATTCGCCTCGGCACTCTTTTGCTGATACCACAGAAAACTTCATAATTGATCGTTTTGATTTTCTCGGCCCACTCCTCAGCTCTAATAACATTGCCATTGCCGTCATTACCAAGCAGGGTTACTTCATCACCAACATCGACTCCATCAACATCAGTAACGTCGAGCATGATCCAGTCCATGCAGACGGTGCCGACAACTGGTACCCGCTGACCACGAATAAGGGCCTCTCCCCGGCCGGTCAGTAGCCGGCTATAGCCATCGGCATAACCAATCGGCAGCGTCGCGATCCGGGTCTCCCTGGCAGTAACAAATTTATGGCCGTAAGAAATCCCGGTTCCGCAGGGTACTATTTTAAGCTGCACAATCCGCGTCCGCAAACTCATGGCCGGACATAAGTCAAGGTGCTTAAAATGGTCCGATGGCCAGCCACCATAAAGTGCAATCCCCGGTCTTGCCAGATTACACTCGGGCAGTTGGTGGGTTAAGATGCCGGCGCTGTTGGCTGCATGGATATATCGAGGTTCGAACCCTACCTTCGCGACCTGCTCTTTGACCAGTTCGAATCTCCCTATCTGCTCATCTGTCAGATCCTCGGCCGGCTCATCAGCCCGTGCAAAATGAGTCATCAAGCCGGCCATCCGCATGTTTGTCAACTTCGATAAAGCATGCAGGGTCGGTTCCATATCTTCCAGCGGGATACCGATCCGTCCCATGCCGGTATCAACCTTGAGATGATAGTGACAGACCTGACCAGCAGCTGTATAGGCGCGAGAAAGCCGCTCCGCCGTCTCCGGATCGAAAATATATGGCGCCAGCTCATGCTTGATATAGGCCTTCTCGCTGCCCGGACTGACCGCTCCCATCACCAGGATTGGAAGCCCGATACCAGCCTGGCGCAGCTCGATTCCCTCTTCAACCATTGCGACGGCAAGAAGGGAGGCTCCCTCTTCGATCAAAACGCGAGCCGACACAACAGCACCATGGCCATAAGCATCAGCCTTAACGACAGCAAGCAGTTGCGTCCCCTCTCCGGCAGCTGCCTTGAGCAACCGGTAATTATGGCGCAGGGCACTCAGGTTGATTTCGGCATATGTCGGTCTGATTGTGGTCATCTCAGTATTGTCGAATTGGCGGATATCATGAGCAAAAGTCTTAGCATGCGGCAATTAAAACTGTAAAGGAGAAAGCGCTATTTTCTGTGGGCTAAAACCGATATTCAGTTGACACCGATTGAAAATTTCCGATAGGCTGTTATGCATTCTTTTCGGAGGAAACTTTTTATGTGCTTCAACGACGGATCCTTTTTACTGGTTCAGGGTGACAACGAATCATCGCTCGATAATATTGCCACAATCATTCCGGGAAAAAACTCCCTGAAGATGATTGACATCTACGGTAAAAAAAATGAAATCACCGGAACCATTGAAGAGATAGATTTTCTCAACAACCGGATCGTTCTCAGCTAACTGAAGAGAGTCGCTGACTAAAATAAACCGCTAGGGGAGTGTTTCACTGAGAGATCTGCTTACGCAGACGACCCTTTGAACCTGATCCGGGTGATACCGGCGTAGGGAAGCGGCGAAAAAGCTTGCAACCTATTTCGCCACATCCCCTTAAGGGTGTGGCTTTTTCGTTTCTTTATAATTTTTTAATCGATGAAACCAGGCATCAAAAATAATCGCTTCCAACTTGCGCAGCAGGCAATCATCCTGCTTTCAATATTTATCTCTGTTTATATTATCTGCGCCATTCCAATCAACTCCCATGACTTCTGGTGGCACCTGAATACCGGCGACTACATTCTCGAGCAGACACAACTCCCTGGGAGTGAAGATCCGTACACCTTTTCAGTCATCAATTCTGACGAATACAACACGAAACGTGCTGAATTTATCAACAAACAATACTGGATCTCTCAGGTCATTTTTTCTTTCGCTAACAGCGCCATGGGTTTACAGGGTATCATTTATCTGCGCGTCGCACTGTTCAGTGTCATTATGTTTGCAGCATACTTTTATGTTCGTAAACGCACAACAATTCTGGCGGCCTGCATATTTCTGCCACTTTTCATATTGACAATGGCGATTGTTCTGGAGGATACGGATCGACCGCAAAACTTCGGGTTTCTCTATGCTTTCTTGACTGTAATGATTGTTGAGTTTGCAATTCACAAGGCGAAGAGAAACTATCTTCTTCTATGTCTACCGGTCATCCTGCTCTATGCGAATTCTCATGCGGGTGCTGCAGTATCAATCTGCTATCTAGGCGTTTATGTGTTCTTCTCTTTCTTTGAAAAGCGACTTATCCCTTATAGGGGGGTACTGGCAGTCTGTTTTGCTCTAACCTTTATAGCGATAGGATTAAACCCAAACGGCTACCAGGTTTTCACACAAATTTTAGGCACGAATCAATCATACGTTGCGAGCGTGACTTCCGAGTTCAGGTCCCCGTTTTCAATCTTCCACCCATCGTTGGCATATCCTGGCTGGACTGCGTTCTGGATTCTTACACTGATCGCACCGTTGACGGCGGTTTACCTGCTGGTTAAAAAAGAGTTTTCAGCAGCCTTTATTCTGTGTGCGACCCTTGTCATGGCCCTTATCTCAATGCGATATATTTTCTTTTTTACTCCGCTAGCATTTTATTTTACTGCCTGTTTTACTGGCAGTTTTCTTGACAAAAGAAAACCAAATATCACTCGGCACGAAGGAGTCGCAGCAACATTTATTATTTTTACGTTCGCGCTGATTCTCTTTTTATCACACCAGAACATGCAATTTTATTCGTTCAATAATGGCTTACCGCGAACATCTCCATTAATCAGGCAGGATATTTATCCAATTACAGCGACTCAATTTCTAAAGGAGAATGATTTAGGCCGGAATATCTTTAACCTTGAGGCATGGGGAGGATATCTGGAATACCATCTATATCCACAATACCGATTTTTTACTGATACGAGGAATCTTGATGAAAACAGAATAAAGCAACATTTCTCAATTCTCGCATACAACCAACAGGGAAAAAAACTCTTAAGTGAATACAATATTTCAACTGTTATCATTCCACCAATCGACTACCGCTCCGGTGCGATCTACAATATCATTCGCGAGTTTTACAGGTCCGACGAGTGGCAGTTGATCTTCTATGGGAAAAACGCGATGGTTTTCAGTAAGGATCAACGCTCCACCACGATCAGTAAAAGTATGATTTATTTACACGTATTATCTCAATTGAATTACTGGGGGCAAATCTACCCAATAACACCCGCTTATATAAAAAGCCTGCAGGAAGCAAAATATTTCCTGGCGCGGAGATAAAAAGATGGAAGGCGTCTACCTGATCACCGACAGCACACCGGATGGCTTGTTTGAGCGCACAGAGGCTGCACTAAAAGGAGGCACCAAGACGCTCCAATATCGAGATAAACAATCACCATTCGAGCAAAAGGTCTCGATGGCAAAAGAGATGAAAGAGCTCTGCCGCCGCTACGATGTTTGTTTTATTATAAATGACTCTCCTGAGTTGGCTGTGGCTGTCGAAGCAGATGGATTACACCTCGGGCAGCAGGATATGCCAATCAGCGACGCAAGAAAGATCCTCGGCCATAGTAAAATTATCGGGATATCAACCCGCACCATTGAGCAGGCACACAAAGCAGAACGGGATGGAGCTGACTACATCGCCGTCGGTAGTATGTTCACGACCGGCAGCAAAGCAGATGCTGAGTTGGTCGGACCTGAACGTCTCCGCGAAATCAGGAAGGCTGTCGACAAACCAATAGTTGCTATCGGCGGCATCGACCGTAGCAATGTCAGTCGGGTTATCGATGCCGGTGCCGATGCCGTGGCCATCATCTCGGCCGTTATGGAAGACTCGAATCCGGCCCTGGCAGCGCGGGAAATCAATCTGGCATTCAACCGCAACAAACCGTACCCGAACGGGAAAGTCCTGACCATCGCCGGCTCCGATTCCGGTGGTGGCGCCGGCATCCAGGCCGACCTGAAAACTATCACCCTGTTCGGCGGTTATGGCATGTCGGCCATCACCGCCCTGACCTCCCAGAACAGCCTTGGCGTCAACGGAATCCACCCCTGCCCGCCCGGTTTCGTCGCAGACCAGATTAATGTTGTACTGGATGACTTCGGAGCCGATACGATCAAGACGGGAATGCTTTTTTCGTCTGAGATTGTTGAACTGGTTGCCAACCATTTACGTGATTCGGCAATTCCAGCGGTTGTTGACCCGGTAATGATCGCCAAGGGAGGCGCCCCCCTGCTCAAACCGGCGGCAATCGCAGCGGTTAAGAATCAGCTTATTCCGGTCACATATCTACTGACACCGAACCTGCCCGAGACGGAGGCTTTGGTTGGCTACAAGGTTAATGACCAGGACGGGATGGAACAGGCGGCAAAGGATCTTCAGCAAATGGGCGCGCGCCATGTCCTGATCAAAGGTGGGCACCTTGAAGAGACCGCGGACGATCTCCTCCTGGCCGGCAGCCGGTTTTTCTATCTCCCCTCGCAACGGCTCGAGACGAATCACACGCACGGCACCGGATGCAGCTATTCGGCCGCTATCACAACCCTGCTTGCGCAAGGGAACACGATTGAAATAGCCGTTAAATCAGCCAAGCATTTTATCCATGAAGCAATCCGTACTGCACCCGGTTTTGGCTCAGGCCATGGGCCAATAAATCATTGGTGCGCGAAGAAATTCGTCGAAGTTCGACAAAAGGGATAAAAAGATGATTATGACCAGGAAATGCTATGCTGTAAAAAACCAAAACTTCGTGAATCATTAAGTTCACAATGTATTGTATGCAACAAAACATCTATAAAAATAAAATCAACTGGATACTTGCATGCACACTATTTGCTCTAAGCTTCTTGGTTTTTTCAAACACACTGACCAATGATTTTGTCCTGGACACAAAAACAGTCCTTATAAAAGAACAGCGAATAGAGTCATTCGAATCTGCGGTAAAGTTTTTCACAGAGAGGTATCATCATTCAGATGACCAGCCCCAGCAAGGGCTCGCTGCCGAATATAAATATATCGATTACCATTTGGCACTCAATGAATTGGTCGACAACCTATTATTCATTATCTGAAGAACAAATTATAAAATAAAGACATGAGATTGCTGAACTATCAAAAACCTATACCTGACCGCCAAGTGATATTGATAAGTGTCATTTTTTTATTCTTATTTTCAGTAACTATTTTTGGTCAAACAGTCAAAAATGAATTCGTTTGGGATGCAGAGGTCGTAATTCTTCAAGAACCTCGCATTTCATCCAAAGATGATGTTTTTGACTTTTTCACTGAACCCTATTTGCCTGAGCATAATAATCCTACTGACGGGGTCAGAATTGAAAGACTTAAATATTACAGGCCCCTTGTCGGTTTCTGGCACGCACTTATGGTTAATTCATTTGGGAAATCCGCTCTCCCGTTCAAAATTTCAAATCTGATACTTAACGCATTACTGTCTATTCTCGCTTATTTACTCGTTCGTTCAATTACAAAAAACCAACTTGTTTCTTTTCTTTCGGCAGTACTCTTTGCCGCAAACCCAACAAAGGCTGAAATTGTCTATTGGGTCTATTCTGATTCACATATTCTCGTAGCAATTTTTTCTTTATTGACCATATTTTCTTATGTCCATAAAAAACAAACCGCAGTATTGATATTTTTTATCGCAGCGCTTTTGTCTCAAGAAAACGCAATACTGATTCCTTTTATTTTAATCAGTTACGAATACTTAATCCGTCGCTCCAAGACTAAGGACATCGTCATTAAAATTTGGCCATTATTACCTCTTATGATTATCTATTTTTATATCCGGAATCTGGCTGTTGGCAGCATCCCTTTAGAGACACCTCAATTTCCCGAACTTTTCAATACAGTTTCAATAACAACTCTGAAATATTTCAAAATATTCTTCCTTACTGATAGCTTAGCTACATTTTATTTGGCAGACCATAACTTTCTTTCGCAAATTGGCGCGAAAGCTGTTGGCGCATACATTTTCTGTTTATTTCTGATCGGGTTGTCAATTTATTTATTCAAGATGAACAAAGCTCTTTTTTTCTGGCTGCTTTGGGTCTTTTTTTGGCTTTCGATATATACCAACATAAATTCAAATACTGAGTTCCTAATGGCTGAAAAACCCCTATATATTGCTTCATTGGGTCTTTGTGTCTTTATCGTTCTTTCTTGCGTCAGAATGATCAAATCCAAACGTTTTGTAATCGGACTTGTGTTATTAATTACAACCTTCCACAGCTTCGATGCTTATTCCAGGGCGGACGCATGGAAGGACTCTGAGACGTACATAGAAGAGCTAATAGAATTTGAACCAAATGCAGCTTCTTTATACTATCACCTCGCAACAGAGTATAACGAAACCGGAAGGTACCAAGAATCTATTCAACTTTACAACACACTGAAATCACTGAAAAAGCAAACACTTCAGTCAAAAGGATATTACCGTCTCGGTATGGCAGAGACCTATTATGCTATTGGGAAGAATAACCTGGCAAAAACAGACTACAACGAAGCAATTTCAAACTTCACAAAGTCTTTAAACTTAGTTCCAGCACGTGCAAAAGTATATTTTAGATTGGGAACCGCATATTTCGAAGTAAAAAAGTATGTTCTGGCAATTAAATCTTATAAAAAATCAATAAGATTAGACCCAAACCTGGTCAATGCATATTACAATTTGGCACTGACCTACAAAAAAGCTGGAGATTTACAATCTGCTGAGCGATATTTAGGGATATATAAGAACGTTCAAAAAAAGAATATTCTACCAACAAAATAGCAGAGGAATAATGACTCTCATTGAAAAAGCCCGTGCAGGCACAATTACCGAGGACATGAAACTGGCCGCGGCCGAAGAAAATGTCGACGCAGAACTTCTGCGCGAGAAAATCGCCAACGGAACAGCCATCATTTGCAAAAACCGGAAACGTGATAACGGCAAACCGCTGGCGGTCGGTGCCGGACTGCGCACCAAAGTCAACGCCAACATCGGCACCAGTAAGGACGACATCGGCATCGACAAGGAGTTGGAAAAAGCAAGGGTTGCCGTTGCTGCTGGCGCCGATGCAATCATGGACCTGTCGACCGGCGGACCAATTGATGAAATCCGTGCTGCCATCATTTCCGAAACCGAGGCCTGTATCGGTAGCGTGCCGCTTTACCAGGCGGCTGTTGACACAGTCGTCCGCAAGAACAAGGCGATGGTCGACATGACCGCCGACGAGATCTTCGAAGGTATCGAAAAACATCTTGATGACGGCGTTGACTTCATCACTGTCCATTGCGGCGTCACCCGTTCTACCGTCGAGAGGATGGAGAACGAAGGACGGATCATGGAAGTGGTGTCGCGTGGGGGCTCATTTACGGTCGAATGGATGACCCACAACGATGCCGAGAACCCTCTGTTCGAACAATTCGATCGACTGATTGAACTTGTTCGCCCCTACGATGCAACCCTCTCCCTCGGTGATGGTTTCCGTCCCGGTTGTCTGGCCGACGCCACCGACCGGGCGCAAGTCCACGAGCTGATCCTGCTTGGTGAGTTGACCCAGCGCGCCTGGAAGGCCGGAGTTCAAGTAATGATTGAGGGACCGGGTCATGTACCGCTCAATCAAATCGAAGCGAACATCCAGCTACAGAAGCGACTCTGCCACGGAGCTCCGTTCTATGTTCTCGGACCGCTGGTGACCGACATTGCGCCCGGCTACGACCATATTACCTGTGCTATCGGCGGCACGGTTGCCGCTGCAGCTGGTGCCGATTTCCTCTGCTACGTTACCGCTAGTGAGCACTTGCGCCTGCCGACGATCGAGGATGTCCATGAAGGGGTAATGGCTTGCCGTGTCGCCGCTCATGCAGGCGACATTGTCAAAAAAGTACCAGGCGCCATCGAAAAAGATATCGCTATGGCCAAGTGCCGCAAGGTACTAGACTGGGAAGGCCAGTTCAATCTGGCACTTGATCCGGAAAAAGCACGACGGATAAGAGCCGAATCCGGCGTTGACGAATCCCACGGGGCCTGTACAATGTGCGGTGAATTCTGTGCTTATAAAGTGATGAATGATAGAAAGACCATTATTTAAAATGAAAGTAGCAATTTCTCAATCTAACTATATCCCCTGGAAGGGTTACTTCGACATGATTAACTGTGTCGATATTTTTGTAGTTTTTGATGAAGTTCAGTTTACTAGGAGAGATTGGCGTAATAGAAATAAAATAAAATCTCCAAATGGCACAAACTGGCTAACTATCCCGGTTGAATCAAAAGGGAAATATTATCAAAAAATCTCAGAAACCCTAGTCAGTGATCACTCTTGGGCACAAAAGCATTGGCAGTCTATAAGTAACTTTTACCGAAAAGCGAAATATTTCAAAAAATACTCCTCACAACTGAGAGATACTTACGAAAAAGCCTCAACTGAAAATCATCTATCAAAAATAAACATGCTATTTATTGAAATGATCAACGATATTCTTGGTATCGGAACTGAAATTCGTCAATCAAGTGAGTTCGAACTTGTCAATGACCAAACAGGTCGATTATTGAATATATGTAAAGACTTAAACGCCGATTATTATCTAAGTGGACCAGCTGCAAAAGGTTATCTAGATGTCAATCAATTTTCTGATGAAAAAATTAAAGTTGATTGGATGGAATATTCCAGCTATCCAGAATATTCTCAATTGTTCGGGCAGTTTGAACACGCAGTATCAATTCTCGACATGATTTTCAATATAGGTCCCGAAACTCCGAAGTATATGAAAAGCTTCCAAAAATAATGACGATAAAATGTTCACTAGGACTCTTTTTCTTTAACGAATGTTCCCATTCACATGCGTAGAAAAAAATGAGCTTATATTATGATCATTCCATTCAATAAACCATTTTTAACGGGCAAGGAGCTTCATTACATCAGTCAGGCTCATCAGAAAATGGCATTAGCTGGCGATGGTAGTTTCACAAAGCGTTGTCATCAATGGCTTAAAAATAAAACTGGAAGCAAAAAGGCACTTTTGACACATTCGTGTACTGCAGCATTGGAAATGAGTGCCATTTTGGCCAACATTGAACCAGGCGACGAAGTGATCATGCCTTCATACACCTTTGTATCGACAGCTAATGCTTTTGTATTACGCGGCGGCATTCCGGTTTTCGTCGATATTAGGGAAGATACGCTCAATCTCAATGAGAATATTATTGAAGAAGCGGTTACGGATAAGACAAAAGCAATTATTCCAGTTCACTACGCCGGAGTCGGTTGTGAAATGGACACTATCCTGCAAATTGCTAAATCACATAAGTTGGTGGTCATTGAAGATGCTGCCCAGGGGCTTATGGCAACCTACAAGGGAACCCCCCTTGGCAGCATGGGGACATTTGGAACTTTGAGCTTTCATGAAACCAAAAATGTTATCTCCGGCGAAGGCGGGGCATTATTGGTAAATGACCCGAATTATACTGAGCGAGCTGAAATTATTCGTGAAAAAGGGACCAACCGAAGTCAATTTTTCCGAGGCGAGGTCGACAAATACACTTGGCAGGATATAGGCTCATCATTTCTACCCGGAGAAATAGTAGCGGCATTTCTTTTTGCCCAACTCGAACAAGCGAACGAGATTACCGCCGAAAGAATCTCGCAATGGAATGCATACCATAACGGTTTTGAAACACTTGAGAAAGCCGGATGCTTAAGACGTCCAATTATTCCCAGTCATTGCAAACACAACGCGCACATGTATTACATACTTGTAGGCAGTCTAAAACAAAGAACCGAATTAATAGAATATCTAGGCCTTAATGGGATCAATTCTGTTTTTCACTACATTCCACTCCACGACTCACCTGCGGGGAAAAAGTTCTGCAAGCAACATGGGGACCTCAATTCAACAACAGAGATAAGTGAGAGGATTGTACGGCTTCCTCTTTGGCCAACATTTAATGATCACAAAAAAGTAATTGATATTGTCACCAACTTCTTCAATTAAATAAAATGAATAAATTTAGTTCAGAAAATATCAGAAGGACAATTCAAAACCCCTTATTTGGATCATCCCTTTCCTGCCTCTTTTTCATAATTATAGTCTTGGTTTTCATTACTCCTATATTCGAAACAAATGATGACGCCAGTTTCATGTTGATGCTAAGTGGAAAGGTCTTATCAGGTACCCCCGAGCCACAGGTATATTTTATAAATATCGTCCTTTCCACCATCCTCGCAAGCCTGTACCGCCTTGCACCCGATTTTCAGTGGTACGGGTATTTCCATCTGATCATCCTCTTCATATGTGTTTGGGCAATCAGTTTTTCAGTTCTTTCAAGAAGGATGAGTGTTGCCACCTACTCTCTTCTTGGATTTTTTCTGTTAAATGTTTTCATGGTGAATCTGCTTTTTTTACAATTCACCAGAACCGCCTACATCGCTGGACAAGCCGGGATTCTTCTTGCGATTATTATTTTTTCTGAGAGCAAGGTTCAAACTTCTAAAACCTTTCCATTCCTCGTTATCTCTGGATTTTTACTACTGATTTCCTTGACATTAAGAATTGAAAGCTTTGCTCTTGCAATTTTGCTGAATATTCCAATACTGTTTTTCTTAAAAATAGACAAAAAAAAGATACGCTCAATGCTTGTCTTTTCTACAACATTCATCCTTCTTGCCACGACTCTTTGGCTGACACATCAATATCACTATAATCAAAATGGTTGGGGAAAGTTCTCTGAACTTAACAAGGCCAAAAGCTCTTTTAACGAAGACCGTTGGTCTAAAATCGATGCGAACCAAAATATTTTAAATAAAATCGGCTGGAGCAAAAACGATTTTTATTTCTTATGGAACTGGGGATATGTAAACAAAAAAATATTTTCTAAGGAAAAAATTATACATTTTGCAAAACTAAACAAAACGTTTCCCGGGGAGGATACCCCATTAAGCTACAAATTCAAATTATTCAAGGACAGCGTTCTAAAGTATGACCAGACATGGTGGATAGCACTTACTCTTCTCCCAATAATTATAATTTCTGGGCGGCAAAACTGGAAACCTGTACTTTTCTTTTTGTTACTCACTTTAATTACCTTGGTAGCAATCTTGGTCTGGATGAAATTACCTTCTCGAATTTTTTATCCTGTTTTTACTGGTGTTTTTATAATGTCATTGATTTCCGCAGGAACTGAACCATTTTTTAAAAATTCGAAATTGGGACTAACCACTTCGAGTGTGTGTCTTTCATTATTGTTATTCTTATTTATTATCTTTAATACACCTCAAAAGCTTGCTCGACAATCCCGAGAGATACAGAACATCAATAAAAGTTTCAGATTAAACCTAAAAGCCTTGTCTCCCAAAAAAGAACAAACTTTTATTGTTTGGGGTGGAGGATTCCCCTATGAGCTTATTCTTCCCCTCGAGGAGAAATCATATTTAGAAACATTTAAAGTCTTCTCAATCGGTGTCTTGAATCAATCACCATTTCAGTTAAAAAAAATGAAGGAGATGGGAATTGAAGATCCTTTTCTGGCCGCACTAAATAATAAAAACATTTTTTTATCTCTCAAACAATGGACCAAACCGTTACTTAAAAAATATTTATATGAGCACTACAGAATCATAACTAATCTTCAACCACATTTCAGTTCAAATTTCTTCACGTTTTATGAAGTTCATTCTCCATAATAAAATCAAATAAGAAAGCTTTTTATAAGCTAAAAAATATGATCTAATGCGCGTCGGCCTTGGTCATTATCAAAAACATCCTAGTTGGGGAGGTGCCTATGAGCCCCAAAAAAAACATTCGCAACAACAAAAACCGGCGTCCCCGTAAGAAGCTAAAGCTCCAAGGTTTCAACAACCTGACCAAGACGCTCTCCTTCAATATTTACGATATCTGTTATGCCAGGCGCCCGCAAGCCCGCAAGGAGTACCTGGAGTATATCGACGAAGAGTACAATTCCGATCGCCTGACCAGGATCCTGACCGAGGTCTCCGACATTATTGGTGCCAACATCCTCAATATCTCGAGCCAGGACTACGATCCGATGGGCGCCAGCGTCACCATCCTGATCGCCGAAGGGCCCCTAACTGCGCAATCAGAACAGGTTCTGGCCCACCTCGACAAAAGCCACCTCTGCATCCATACTTACCCTGAAAGTGACCAGAAATCAGGGATATCAACATTCCGCGTCGATGTCGACATCTCAACCTGCGGCGAGATCAGTCCGCTGAAGGCGCTGAATCATTTGATCGGCTCGTTCGATTCCGATATCGTATTGATGGACTACAAGGTTCGCGGCTTTACCCGCGACACCCGCGGCCGGAAACATTACATGGACCATCGCATCCACTCGATCCAGGATTTCATCCACAAAAAGGTTCTTGACCGGTATCAGTGTGTCGATATCAATATCTATCAGGAGAATCTCTTTCACACCAAGATGTTGCTGAAGGATTTCAGTCTCGACAATTACCTGTTTGCCAGAACAGCCGATGACCTCCCGGAAGAGGAACGGACGATGATTCATAAGGTTCTCGAACGCGAGATGATCGAGATTTTTTATTCGAAAAACATTTACTGATACCAGGAGCTCCCTTGATTAAGAATCGATTGATTATCCTGTTTTCTTTCCTGACTTCGCTGGGCGCAAGCGCCTGCAGTGGCCCCGGGCTGATCGGAAATCCGCAGATGCCTTATCCGCTATCTGCTCCGGCCGAAGTCGGCCAGATCGTTCATATGCCGACCGGGATTCTCGTCTCGGAAGACGAAATGCTCGACATTGCCAGCCGCAACCGGATTGTTTACGTCGGTGAAACCCATGACAACCCGGCCTCGCACCGGCTGCAGCTCAAGGTTCTGAAGGCGATGACAGATCGCTACCCGGGCAAGGTCGCAGTCGGTATGGAAATGTTCACTCCCGCCCAGAACGAAGCGCTGGAGCAGTGGATCAACGGTGACCTCTCGGAAAAGGAATTCCTGCGTGCTGCCGGCTGGTTCACGGTCTGGAAGGGTGATTACGAATACTACCGGGCCCTGCTCAACTTCGCCCGCGAAAAGAAAATTCCGGTGATCGGCTTGAATGCAGAAAAGAAAGCGGTCCGCCTCGTCGTCGCCGATAAGACCGAAGAATTGACGGAAGCAGAGAAGCAGATTGTCGCAAAGATGGATCTGGATGACCCCTACCAGCGCGGCCTGGTCGAAGGGATCTACGGCGGCCATGTCAAAAGCGAAGGGATGCTCGACGGTTTCCACAGGGCGCAGACTCTCTGGGACGAAACGATGGCCGAATCGGTTGCTTCTTTCCTGAATCAGGAGGAACACCGGGATTTCCACATGGTCGTGATTGCCGGCGGCAATCACATCCGCTACGGATTCGGCATTCCGCGCCGGGTGTTCCGCCGCCTGCCGTCAACATATACCCTTATTGGCGGCAAGGAGATCGAAATCCCGGAAAGCAAGCGGGACAAATTGATGGATGTTACCCTGCCGCAATTCCCGATGGTCCCGTATGACTTCATGGTCTTTACCCGCTATGAAGAGCTTGAGAAAAAAGGAGTCAAACTGGGAGTCATGTTTAGCGATACGGAGGATCAGGTCTCCATCAAAATGGTTGCTCCGGGATCAAATGCTGAACGGGCCGGTATTGAAGAGGGCGACACCGTCATCGCTATCGATGGTGAAAAGATTGTCGATAAGTTTGATGTATTCTACTCGATCGGGCAGAAGATGATTGGCGACAGAAGCACAGTAACGATAAAGCGAGATGACAAAATCATGGAACTTGATGTTTCCTTTTCATCAAAACCCGAAAACGAATAAAAGTCTGTCTCCTTTGTTCAGGAATAATAATGATTGATAGCCACTCTCCATCCAAATGGACCAGCCTGCAAAAGCTTGTTTTTCTAACATTTTTCTCCTGTGCAGTCTGGCTTGTCATTTTCCCAATAAAGGATTTCGACACATTCTGGCATCTTGCTAATGGTACCGCCATGCTGGACCAGAAAAGGATTATCAATGAAGAGATTTTTTCGTATTCAGTATACGGAAAACCGTTTATCAATCACTCCTGGCTTGCTCAAATAATAATGTCAACAATTCACCAGATCGGTGGCATAATTCTCCTGATCGCGACAAAGGCAGTAATCACCTCTTTTATCTTCTTGATTATCTTCAAATCATCCCGAATCCTTAGGGCAAGCATACCTTTGGCAGCATTTTCAGGGTATGCGGCAATTCTTGCCGGACTGTCCCGCTATGTTGTCCGCCCACAATTATTCAGTTACGCTGCCCTCGCATTCCTGTTCTGGTTTCTCAACAAATATCTTAAAGAAGGATTTGACAGAAAACTTTTCATCATCCTTCCTGTTTTGATGATTCTCTGGGATTACATGCACGGACCGGCAGTTTTTGGGTTTTCCCTCTGGATCGGAATTGCCTTTGGTGAATTAGGTAAATATATTATCGCACGAAAAATGAGTGTCATCGATTATCATGGCATCAAAAAGATTAAAACAATCTGGTTCTGGCTCTTCATTTCACTTCTCATGGTTTTAACAAAACCTCTCGGCCTCGATCTTTACACCGCAACTTTTAAAATCATGGATAACAACTTCATAATCGCGATGACTGGCGAATTCATGCCTACAGATTGGCAGATGCTGTTTATCCCTTTCTGGTTACTCCTCGGCGCTACGAGCCTGACAATATTATTCCGGTTGAAGCATATCGATATTACTCACCTGGTCATACTGATTCCGTTTTCATATCTCGGAATCAGGTATAACAGAGGCGTTGGTGTATATGCCATTGTTGCAGCACCTCTTTTTGCCTTCTATGCAAGTCAGTTATGGCATTCTTCAGAGATCATACAACGCACAAAAAAAGCAATAGTCGGCCTTGCATATGTTTTTTTCATCGCTGTTATCGCCTGGACGATTCACTTGAAAGGACTCCCCGTTAAAAGTGGTGAATTTGACCCCAGTGGTCTCAGGACCGGGCTAGGAATCAATAACGTCTTTCTCCCTATGGGAACCGTGAACTTTATCAAAAAGGTCGGTCCTAAAGGGAATATGTACAATAACGATCGCCTCGGAGGATTATTTTCATATTACCTATACCCGGAAAATAAAATTTTCCATTACAATCATCCGCTATTATTCCAGGATATCTACGGTTATCTCCACAACCCGGCATTGCGAAAGCAATGGAACCACAACTACGCAGTTTTATCTACTGAAGATGAAATCAGGATGTTTAGACGCGAAAATTGGGTCACAGTATACAGGGACGCGGTCGCTTATATCATGGTGAAACCAACGATACAGAACAAATCAATCATTGATCGCTACAAGGTTACATTCTTTACGCCGTTGCTACCCGACAGCAGAATAATAAAAATATTTAAAAGGCCGGCATTGGCCGGCACCTTATTAAGAGAAATGTCAAACTACTTGAGCTTCAATAATGACCAAAGAATTGGTTCCTTGTTCGCAAAAGGTGTTGCACTGAATCAACAAAACTATAGCAACGCTAAACTGAATGAACTCATAAAAAATGCAACGACTATGAACCCCCAGATCAAGAACTTGCTTCCTGTTGGCAATTACAACTAAATCTCCATGCATAAATGACGAAGCTATTTAAAAAACTGAAGATCAGTGAAAGGCAATATGCGATTTCAGGTTTAATTGCGGCTGCTTTTATAAACATTGCTCTGCATATTCCCTCATTTTTCAGGGAGCAGTTTAAAGGGGACGAGCATGTGTTCTTTGCCCTGGCAAGACAAATGGGATGGGATTTGTCAAATTTCTCTACCATGGGAGACCCTATTATATCAAACTGGCCTAATACGATTTACAGACAACCATTATTTCACCATGGTCCAGTATTCCCCTATATCTTAAAGTTCGGAAATCTTATTAATGAGGGTCCTCTTTTTGGCCTTCTTTTCACAAATTCCATCATTATTCTTTTCTTTGTACATGTATGGGTATTATTCAAGCGCCTCGAAATTCCAGGGCGTATCCAGGCTGTCTCTTATCTGTTCATTGCAGTTAGTCCTTTGATCGTATTTTCCACAACCCGCCTGCATATCGATGCCATTTCGGGGCTGATATTGGCCTGCGGTCTGATTGCTTTTATCGAGGCAATAGAAAAAAAATCGCCGAAGTGGCTCATTTGGGCAAGTATTGCATTCAGCATCTCACTAAACCTGAATTTTTCGTCAATTCTGATACTACCGATAATCCCTGTATTGATATTATTTGGTTATCGATCACAAAAGACATTTTACTCAGAGAATGAAACTTCAAAACCAGCCGCACATCTATCCTTCTTTTTTCAAATCAGCTGGCACTACTGGGCTGTTTCGTTATTAATCATGGTATTATTCGGGCTACACCATCATGCTCGGCTGATTCTAACCTATGGAACGATAATTCCCGGACAATTCATTGCAAATGACCCGGGGCCATGGACAGAGTATTTGGCGACAAGAACTCGCCCACGCATGTTCACCAACCTGTTGCTGACTACCCCAATATTATTATTCCTGTTTTTCCCATCCTCGTGGGAAACAATCAAACATGGGTTAAGAGCTTTCTCTTGGCCGATCATTTTCCTAGGAACTTTTCTCTTCTTTTTCTTAATGAAAATCTTGTTCACGTATCATGAAATGCGCTATTTTTCTTCTGCCACACCATTTTTTCTTTGTCTTTTCCCGTGGCTTTTAATGCATATCAGAAAAAAACATTTTTCATTTTACTATCCGTTTCTTATCCTTGTTTTTACGTCAATGTCCTACGCATCATTCCGGGAAGTTTTTTTGCGCCCCAACGAGGTTTATAAAATCATCCCCCCGCTATATGAAGTAATACCGTCGCTGCTGCAATTCTGGTAAGAAACTGAAAAAGGCCGCCCATTCGGGCGGCCTTTTGTCATAAACAGCCTGGATAAATATCACGCCTTGC
Organism: Desulfuromonas sp.; assembly: GCA_002869615.1. Lineage (NCBI taxonomy): Bacteria > Pseudomonadati > Thermodesulfobacteriota > Desulfuromonadia > Desulfuromonadales > Desulfuromonadaceae > Desulfuromonas > Desulfuromonas sp. The sequence goes on from PKUH01000106.1 coordinate 133,600, forward strand.
CGGCACTCCCGAGAACTGCCTCATTCTTATGCTTGATCAGTTCGATCAATTCCTTGCGCGCCGCCCCGAGATACTTGCGCGGATCGAATTCGGCCGGGTTGTTGGCGAGGTATTCCCGTACCTTGGCAGTAACCGCCAGCCGGCCGTCGGAGTCGATGTTGATCTTGCAGACGGCGCTCTTGGCGGCTCTTCGCAGCTGCTCTTCCGGTACCCCGACGGCGCCGTCCATCTTGCCGCCATACCGGTTGATCAGCTCGACATACGACTGGACCACCGATGAAGCGCCATGCAGAACAATCGGGAAACGGGGAATCCGTTTCTCGATCTCCTCGAGGATATCAAATCGGAGCGGCGGCACCTCCTCGCCCGGTCCGAGCTTGAACTTATAGGCTCCATGGCTGGTGCCGATCGAGATCGCCAGGGAATCGACCCCGGTCCGCTCGACAAACTCCTCGACCTCTTCCGGTTTGGTGTAGGTTGATTCTTCCGCTTCAACCTCATCCTCGATACCGGCCAGAACCCCGAGTTCGCCTTCGACGGTGACATCAAACCGGTGCGCATACTCGACGACTTTTTTCGTGACCTCGACATTTTGATCGAAAGAGTGATGCGAGCCGTCAATCATCACCGAAGAGAAACCGGCGTCAACACAAGCCTTGCATATTTCAAAGGTGTCGCCGTGGTCGAGGTGGAGCGAAACCGGAATCTGCGAACCCATCTCCCGGGCCATTTTGACCGCCCCCATCGCCATGTAGCGGAGCATGGTTTCGTTGGCATACTCGCGGGCACCCTTGCTCACCTGGATGATAACCGGCGAACTGGTTTCGGCGCAGGCTGTGACGATAGACTGCAACTGTTCGAGATTATTGAAATTGTAAGCGGGGATCGCATAGCCGCCATCGACCGCCTTATCGAACATGTCCCGGGTATTAACGAGGCCGAGATCACTGTAATGAACCGTATCACTCATGGAAAATACTCCCGATAAAAAATTATTAAACAGGCCTACATCACACCATCATTAATAGCAATTCATCCGGCGCAAGTCCAGAAGATTTGTTCCTGATTTCAGGGGTTGCGCCGGCACCGTCAATCGGCTAGGATACGCGCGAATTTCGAACTGCAACAACCCGACAAAAAAAGGAGCGCCTGATGGATGCACAGGAACGTTATTTCAAGGACTGGAAAGAAAGAGAGGCCATCGCCGAATCGATGCTGCCGCTGATCGGCAA